>NZ_JBRRDR010000010.1:0-107852 GCF_056759755.1 Stenotrophomonas sp. STEN046 | reverse complement strand
ATACATCATGAGGTTGCCGGCCAGCGGCCGGCACTACCGACACTGTTCAAAGGACTGAAATGATCCACCAGACTGAACTGCGCGACCTGCTGCCCGGCATGGTCCCCTTCCCCACCGGCGTCTTTCCCGAAGACCAGGCCTGGCTCGGCCAGCACCTGCTGCCGCTGCTGAAGATCGACCTGGGGGTGCTGCGCCCGGAACTGGCCGGCCAGGTGGCGACGATGCTGTGCCCGATCGAGCCCTACGATGGCTGCATCGGCGACGAAACCGAAGCGCACCACAACGATTTTACCGGCACCAACTGGATCGCGTTCGAGCTGACGGCAGATAACCGCATGCGTTTCCTCGGCAATGCGGGTTACTTCATCGGTGATCAGGTGCAGGACGAGGATGCACTGGAACACATCGCGCAGATGCGCGGGAGCCATGCCAAGGCACAGGCGTACTTCCAGCAGCATGGCCGCCTGGCCAGCTACTCGCGCTATGGCGATGGCGAGCCCGGCGAGCAGGCCTGGCTGGATGTGCTGGGCGGGCAGATCTCGACCGGCAACTGGATCGAGACCGCCGAGATACCGGCAGCATTCGCACTGGCATTCACCGAGGCCGCCGACGACCGCCATGCACCTGACGATGCCGAGTGCGCCATCATCACCCGCGACGGCAACAAATTTTTCGCCGTGGCCGAAGTGGCCGGTTACAACTGGTGCGCCAGTGGCGCCGACGCGATCGTGATGCTGTACGAGCCGGTAAGCCGCACGGTGCTGTTCTCGTACGACTGGTCGTAAACCCGAATGACCGCCGCGCAGCGCGTTCGCCGGGCATGGCCCGGCGGAACGGGCGGTGCATCACGGGGCGATCTTGCGCACGGTCAACGTCGCGCTGGCTTCGGTATCGCCTTCCAACTGCAGCCGCAGCGGCAGCACCTGTCCTTCCTTCAACGCGCCCTTGCCCTGCATCAGCATCAGGTGCAGGCCGCCGGGCTTGAGCTCGGCACGCGCGCCCGGCGCCAGCGGCAGGCGCTCGATCGCGCGCATCCGGCTGACGCCATCGACGATCGTGGTCTCGTGCAGCGACACATCAGCGAAGCCGCTGCTGGTCGCGCCGGTAATCGCCACCGCCTTGCTGCAGCCGTTATGGATCACGCCGTAACCGGCGGTCATCGGCATCGCCGGATTCGGTGGCAGCCGCGCCCAGCCCTGCTCGACGGTGACGCACGTCGTTTCGGCGGCGGAAGCAGATGCTGCAGCCGCACACAGAACCAACAGTACGCCAACGAATGGTTTGGTTATCATCGTCTCAGTTCCCTCTTCGCAACGAGACCGCAGCATGACGACGCTCATCGAGGTGATCAACCATGGCCCCATCCGCGAACTGCGCCTGGCGCGGCCACCGGTCAATGCACTGGACACCGAACTGTGCCGGCAGTTGATCCACGCCATTGAACTGGCCATGGCCGAAGACGCGCACGGCATCGTGCTGTCCGGCAACGAGCGCGTCTTCACTGGCGGCATGGACGTGCCGCATCTGCTCTCGCATGGTGATGACAAGCACAAGCTTCTGGACACCTGGAACGCCTTCTTCGGCGCCGTGCGCACGCTGGCCGAGAGCCGTATCCCGGTAGTCGCGGCGATCACCGGGCACGCCCCGGCGGGCGGCTGCGTGCTGGCGCTGTGCTGCGATTACCGGGTGATGGCACGCAGTGCCGATCCGTCGCGTCCGTATGCGATCGGCCTGAACGAAGTGCAGGTCGGCCTGATCGCCCCCGAAGGCATCCAACGCCTGCTGCGGCGCGCGGTGGGTGCGCACCGTTCCAGCATCCTGCTCAGCACCGGTGCGCTGGTGCCCGCCGAACAGGCGGTGCAGATCGGTCTGGTCGATGAACTTGCCGAGGGTGACCTGGTGGTGGCGCGTGCGGTGGCCTGGCTGCAGAACCTGCTCAAGCAGCCGCGCCAGCCGATGCTGCTGACCCGCGCCATCGCCCGCACCGAGCTGCACGAGGCCCTGCACCCGGACCTGATCCAGCTGGACCGCTTCGTCGAGGCCTGGTTCGCACCGGATGCGCAGAATGCCCTGCAGGCGCTGGTCGCCCGGCTGGGCAAGTAACGCGCCGGGCTGCCGCCCGGCACCCGCAAAGGCAAAGTCAACGTCGAAAGCCGCTCCCCGCAGAGAGGCCGGATGGGGCCGATTGCGGGGGACGCTGCAAGTACGTCCCTGTAAGCTCGGTCGCGCCATCCATGGCGCTCACGCCCCCGCAACCAGCCCCACCCGGCCTTCGACAGTCGGCTGCGTGCCTGTTGTAGTGCCGAGCCATGCTCGGCTGAAGGCGTGGCTTCATGTAGAAAGCGGGAATGAGGGGGGCCTATGCACCGGTATAATCGATTCCTCTCTTCTGTTGTGGCCGCCCCCTTGAACGACACGCCCGAACCCGTCGTCTCCGAGCTGATCGACCTGCTCACCCTGGAGCGGCTGGAGGACAACCTGTTCCGCGGCCAGAGCCGCGACATCGGCACCAAGTACGTGTTTGGCGGGCAGGTGCTGGGCCAGGCGCTGGCCGCTGCCCAGGCCACGGTCGACAACGGCCGCCACGTGCATTCGCTGCACGCCTACTTCCTGCGTGCCGGCAACATCGACCACCCCATCGTCTACGACGTGGACCGTACCCGCGACGGCGGCAGTTTCTCGGTGCGCCGGGTTACCGCGATCCAGCATGGCAAGGTCATCTTCTTCTGCGCAGCCTCGTTCCAGCAGGCCGAAACCGGTGCCGAGCACCAGCACAAGATGCCCGAGGTACCGCAGCCGGAAGACATCGAGCCGAACCGCCCGCTGCCGGCCGAGGTGCTCGAACGCCTGCCGATCAAGGTCCAGCGCTGGCTCTCGCGCGGTGGCCCGTTCGAGTTCCGCCACGTCTACCCACGCGACGAACTGAACCCGCCCAAGCGGCCGCCCTACCACCAGGTCTGGCTGCGCCTGAGCGAGCGCGTCGGTGATGCCCCCGAGCTGCACCAGGCGCTGCTGGCCTATGCCTCGGACTTCCACCTGCTGGGTACGGCAACCTTCCCGCACGGCATCAGCTACTACCACCCGCACGTGCAGATGGCCTCGCTGGACCATGCGATCTGGTTCCATCGCCCGTTCCGCGCCGATGATTGGCTGCTGTACTCGCTGGACAGCCCCAGCGCGCAGGATTCACGCGGCCTGGCCCGCGGCCAGTTCTTCACCCGTGATGGCGTGCTGGTGGCCAGCACTGCCCAGGAAGGCTTGATCCGCGTGGTTCCGGACCAGGCAGCAGCGGCCGCCGTGCCGGCCAAGGATTGATCCGATGCGTCAGATTTTCAGCAGCCAACGCGTAGAGACCGTCGAAGGCGTGGCCGAGCTCCTGCGCAGCCACGACATCCAGGTGAAGGTCACCAACGGTCGCTCGTACAAGACCCGTCGCCGCGGCCAGTTCAGCTATACCGAGCTGGGTAACGCCAACGCCTACCCGGCGGTGTGGATCGTGCGCGCCGACGACCAGCCGCGGGCACGCGAAATCCTGCGCGAGGCGCGCCTGCTCGACACCACCCGCCGTGACCACCCGACCGCCGAGTTCGCCTTCCGCGATGATGTCGCCGCCCCCAGTGGAGGACGCAGCTGGGCCTGGCGCATCCGCATCGGCCTGCTGGTGGTGATCGCCGGTGTAGCCCTGGTGATTGGTCTGCGCCATCGCGGCGCTCCGGCGCCGGTCGCACCGGCCGCTGCCCCGCAGGCCCAGCCACAGCAGGCGCAGCCGCGGCCGGCCCCGCAAACGGCACCGGAAGAGGAAGAAGTGCGGGTCCGCATCCAGCCCGCGAAGTAACCGGGGGCGGTAGCGCCGGGCCATGCCCTGCGAGCGCAGCGGCCTGCGTCAGCAGCCGTATCGCCCTGTAGAAGAGCCGCCGGGCATGGCCCGGCGCTACCGTGACACATGGCCGGTCACAAACCGGCACGCGGCTCCGTCATGGGACACAATCCCAGCAGGAGAGCCGCCGCCATGACGACCTTCGCCGCATCGATCGACCAGACCCTGGAACGCGAACTGCCTGCGGCCGCGGGCGGCTGCCAGCATGCCTATGGGCGCATCGTGCTGGCCTGCCAGAACACGGTCACCGCCATTGCCCTGGCCATCACCGGCGACCGCCAGGCCAGCGAGGACATCGCCCAGGAAGCCTTCGTGAAGGGTTGGCAGCAGCTGCACCAGCTGCGCAGCGGGACCAGCTTCCTGCCCTGGCTGCGGCAGATCACCCGCAACCTGGCCCGCGACTGGCTGCGCGCGCAACGTGGCCGCCCGTTGACTGGCGAGGCGGCCGAAGTCGCACTGACCATGGCCGCCGACCCCACGCCAGGCGCCGTCGATCGACTGCAGCGGCTGGAAGAGGAAGTGGCCGCCGAAGACATCATCTCCGCCCTGCCCGCCGACAGCCGCGAAGTGCTGCTGCTGTACTACCGCGAAGGCCAGCATTCGCAACAGGTGGCCGACCTGCTCGGGCTCAGCGACGCGGCAGTGCGCAAGCGTCTGTCACGTGCACGGGTGCAGGTGCGCGAAGGCCTGCTGCAGCGTTTTGGCGAGTTCGCACGCAGCAGCGCGCCCAGTGCGGCGTTCGCAACGACAGTGGTCTCGATGGTGCTGGTGGCCGCACCCGGCACGGCCAGCGCAGCGATCCTGCTCGGCACCGGTGTCGGTGTCGGCGTGGGGGGCAGCAAACTCGGCCTCGGTGGCGCCAGCGTTGCCGGTGGCACCGCGCTGGGCTCCCTCACCGCCACGCTGGGCCAGCTGCACATGCTGCCGATGGCAAGCTGGATCGCGGTCATCGCGGGTGTGGTCGGCGGTGCGGTTGGCAGCTATCTCGGCGGGCGCTTCCTGATGTCCTACGCCGAGACCGAGGCCGAACGCGACGGGGTGCGCCGCTTCCTCTATCTCAACGTGGGCTCGAGCCTGGTCTGGTGCCTGGCGATGCTGTCGGCGGCCATCCTGCAGGCCCCGGTCTGGGCGCAGCTGCTGGTGCTGGCGGTGGGACTGGTCGTGGTCAACTACCAGTGCCTGGTGCCGCTGCAAAAGATGATGGCACCGATGATCGCGCGCGATTCCGCACGGCGCGGGCGCACCGGCATCAACTGGAAGTACGAATCGATGTACGGCCGCACCAGCCTCATCACCCTGAGCCTGCTGGTCGTCGGTCTGGTGCTGTACTCGCTGCTGCGCAGCGGCCGCCTGTAACCGACAACGCCGGCACTGCGCCGGCGTTGTCTCCTTTCA
The DNA here is from genome assembly GCF_056759755.1 of Stenotrophomonas sp. STEN046. Lineage (NCBI taxonomy): Bacteria > Pseudomonadati > Pseudomonadota > Gammaproteobacteria > Lysobacterales > Lysobacteraceae > Stenotrophomonas > Stenotrophomonas sp. STEN046. The sequence goes on along the minus strand of NZ_JBRRDR010000010.1, from coordinate 102,580 downwards.
TGCTGCTGGAACTCAGCGCTGCGGTTTCGGTGCGGCGCCATCACGCGGGCCGCCGTGGCGCGGGCCACCGTGCATCGGGCCCTTGGCAGCATCGAATTCGGCCTTGCTCAGCTGGCCATCCTTGTTGGTATCGGCGGCGGCAAACCAGGCATCGCGATGCTGCTTCATGCGCAGCTCGCGGTCGGCCTTGTCCAGGTAGCCGTCCTTGTTCACATCAAGCTGGTCGAAGCGCGCGGCCAGGCGCGGGTCGGCCTTGGCTTCCTCGCGGCTGATGCGGCCATCCTTGTTGGCGTCCAGTGCCGCCCAGCGCTCGCCACCGCGACCACCGTGGCGGCCGTGCTTCCAGCGCGGCATTTCATCGCGCGAGAGCTTGCCGTCCTTGTTCTTGTCCAGCTCGTCGAACTTCGCCGCCAGGCGCGGGTTGGCGGCCGCCTCGCTGCGGTCGATGACACCGTCGCCGTTGGTATCCAGCTTGGCCGGACGCTGCGCAGGTGCCGTCGGCGTGTCGGCCGCCAGCGCGATACCGGAGGCGGAGGTGCCCAGCAGCAGGGCCAGCAACAGGGGGGTACGGATCATGGGTCACTCCTGGGAATGGGGATGCGTCGGGGGTGATCACTTCACCCTCGGGAGACAACAACGCGTGGGGGCGACCCCGGTTGACGCGCCCGGCCGATCCATTCATCCGGCGGACAGTCGCCTCGCCTGCGACAGGCTGGGGCTATGCTGTGCCCATGGCGATACACGGTGACAGAGACGACGAACTGCGACTGTTCCAGACCGGCGAGCACCCCTGTGGGTACTGGCCGGACCGGGTTGCGCGCGACCTGGTGCTGGATCCGCACGACCGCCGCCTGGGCGAGCTGTATCCGCTGGCCCTGAGCTGGGGCTTCCGCCGCAGTGGCGACCTGGTCTATCGCCCGCACTGCGCGCACTGCCACGCGTGTGTGGCCGTGCGCATCCCGGTGGCCCGCTTTGCCCCCGATCGCAGCCAGCGCCGCTGTGCGGCACGCAACGCCGACCTGGAAGTGCGCATTACTGCTGCAACCCCGCGCGATGACCTGTTCGAGCTGTATCACCGCTACCTGGTACACCGGCATGCCAACGGCGGCATGGACGACCACGGCCCGCACGAGTTCGAACAGTTCCTGATCGGCAGCTGGTCGCACACCCGCTTCCTGGAAATGCGCCTGCCCGGCCACGACGGCCAGCCCAGCCAACTGCTGGGCGTGGCGGTGACCGACGTCACCGAGCAGGGCCTGTCGGCGGTCTACACCTTCTTCGACCCCGCGCACGCCGCGCGCGGACTGGGCACTTTCGCGATCCTGCAGCAGCTGGAATGGGCCCGTCGCGAGGGGCTGACGCATCTGTATCTGGGCTACTGGATCCGCGAACACCAGAAGATGGACTACAAGCGCCGCTATCGTCCGCTGGAAGCCTACGATGGCCGCCGCTGGCACGACTTCGACGACGAACTGGACGGACGCTGACAAACCACTGACACCGGGCCGGGTGCACAATACGCCCCATGAACATCCGACCCCAGATCCTTGCCCTGGCCCTGCTCTGCGGCGCCACCGCCCCCGCCTTCGCCACCTCTCCCGCGATGACCGAGAAGCCGTCCGCTGCGCTGCGTCTGGCCACCTACAACACCTCGCTTTACTCCGATGAGACCGGTGGCCTGATCAAGGAACTGGAAGGCGACAGCGAACATGCGCGCAAGATCGCCGCGGTGCTGCAGCAGGCGCGCCCGGACATCGTGCTGTTGAACGAATTCGATTTCGATGACGCCCACCGCGCCGCCGACCTGTTCCAGAAGCGCTACCTGGAAGTGGCCCAACCCGGCGGCGGCAAGCCGCTGCACTTCGCCTACCGCTATCTGGCCCCGGTCAACACCGGCGTGCCCAGCGGCCTGGACCTGGACAACAACGGCGTGGTCGGCGGCGAAGGCCGTGGCCGCGGCAACGACGCGTGGGGCTACGGCCTGCACCCGGGCCAGTACGGCATGCTGGTGCTGTCGCGCTATCCGATCGATGAAGCCAAGGTGCGCAGCTTCCAACTGCTGAAGTGGAGCGCGATGCCCGGCGCGATCCGACCGGTCGATCCGCGCACTGGCACGTCGTTCTACAACGATACGGTGTGGTCGCAGTTGCGGCTGTCGTCGAAGTCGCACTGGGACGTGCCGGTGAAGACCCCGGCCGGCGTGGTGCACGCGCTGGTCTCGCACCCGACACCGCCGGTGTTCGACGGCCCGGAGAAGCGCAACGCGGCGCGCAACCACGATGAGCTGCGGCTGTGGCAGGAATACCTGTCCAGTGGCGACAAGCCGTGGCTGTGCGACGACAAGGGGCACTGCGGCGGTCTGGCTCAGGACACGCGCTTCGTGATCCTTGGCGATCTCAACAACGACCCGGTCGATGGCGATGGCCGCCACGAGGCCATCGTCGAGCTGATCGAGAACGCGCGCGTGCTGCGCTACCCCACCCCACGCAGCGTCGGTGGCGAACAGACCAGCCTTGCCTATGCCGCCAAGGGCATCGAGCGCAAGGGCGCACCGTTCCACGCCACCGGCGATTTCGGCCCGAAGTCCGGCACGATGCGCCTGGACTATGTGCTGCCCTCGACCGGGTTTGAGTACATCGGCAGCGGCGTGTTCTGGCCGGCCAATGAAAGCCCGGAAGCGAAGATCGCCGATGGCAGCGACCACCACCTGGTGTGGGTGGACGTTAAATAACCTGGTAGCGCCGGGTCGTGCCCGGCGGCTTTTTCAAGCGTGAAGAGAGTACCGACCAACGGTCGGTACCCACCGAAATCCGGTAGGCGACGACCGTTGGTCGTCGCTCCTCCGTTACGGGCGCAGTTCGACGCCGATGGCTTCGGCTGCATCACGTGCGATGGCACGCGCTTGGTCGATGGTTTCCGCACGTGCCAGGGTCACGCCCACGCGGCGATGGCCGTGCACGCTGGGCTTGCCGAACAGGCGCACGGCAGTGTCCGGCACCTGCAATGCAGCGGCGACGTTGTTGAAGTACGGCACGCCCTCACCGTGCGCCAGCAGCGCGCACGAGGCCGACGGGCCGCTCTGGCGGATCACCGGGATCGGCAGGCCGAGGATGGCGCGCGCATGCAGCGCGAACTCGCTCAGTTCCTGCGACACCAGCGTTACCAGGCCGGTGTCATGCGGGCGCGGCGACACTTCGCTGAACCACACTTCGTCGCCCTTCACGAACAACTCCACACCGAACAGGCCCCAGCCACCGAGATCATCGGTGATCGCACGCGAGATTTCCTCGGCACGCGCCAGCGCCTTGTCCGACATCGGCTGCGGCTGCCAGCTCTCGCGGTAGTCGCCGTCCTTCTGCAGATGGCCGATCGGTGCGCAGAACGAGGTGCCATCGGCATGACGCACGGTCAGCAGCGTGATCTCGTAATCGAAGTCGATGAAGCCCTCCACGATGCAGCGGCCGGCTCCGGCGCGGCCACCGGTCTGCGCGTAATCCCAGGCCGGGGCGATGTCCGCCTCGCTGCGCAGGGTGCTCTGGCCCTTGCCCGAGGACGACATCACCGGCTTGACCACGCACGGCAGGCCGATGGCGGCCACGGCGGCGCGGTACTCGGCCTCGGTATCGACGAAGCGGTACGGCGAGGTCGGCAGGCCCAGGGTCTCGGCGGCCAGGCGGCGGATGCCTTCACGGTCCATGGTCAGGCGTGCAGCGCGCGCGGTCGGGATCACCCGCAGGCCCTGCTCCTGTTCCAGCTGCACCAGGGTCTCGGTGTGGATGGCCTCGATCTCCGGTACCACCAGGTGCGGCTGCTCCTGCGCGATCAGCGCACGCAGGGCCATCGCGTCCAGCATGTCGATCACGTGCGAACGGTGCGCCACCTGCATGGCCGGGGCATCGGCGTAGCGGTCGGCGGCGATCACTTCAACGCCCAGCCGCTGCAGCTCGATGGCCACCTCCTTGCCCAGTTCACCCGAGCCCAGCAGCAGCACGCGGGTGGCAGAGGGAGACAGCGGAGTTCCAAGCTTGGCCATGGCGGGGTTCCAGCAGCAATGTGAAGACGGGTGGGCATTCTATCCGGTCCGGGCGCAGCCCCCGGCGAATGAGCAACCGACGAACGGTTGCCCTAAGGTGATATCACTTTGATATCTTGATCTGGAACCCTCAAGGACGTACCGCCATGAAAGAGAAGTCACTGTCCTCCCTCAACGGCCTGGGCGCGCTCGCCGGGGCCCTGCTTGTGGCCGCCGCCGGCGGTGCGCTGTTCGTGCTGGGGGTCGCGGCGAAGGCCAGTACCGGCGCACCGAACGTGCTGCTGCTCCTGGCGGGGCTGCTCATCGCAGCGCTGGCGTTGATCGCCCTGGCCGGCCTGTACACCGTGCAGCCCAACCAGGCGGCGGTGATCAGTCTGTTCGGCAAGTACGTGGGCACGGTCAAGGACAACGGCCTGCGCTGGAACAACCCCTTCTTCAGCAAGCGCCGCGTCAGCCAGCGCGTGCGCAACTTCGAGAGCGGCAAGCTGAAGGTCAACGAGCTGGACGGCAGCCCGATCGAGATCGCCGCGGTGATCGTCTGGCAGGTGGTCGATGCATCTGAAGCGGTCTACAACGTGGACGACTACGAGAGCTTCGTGCACATCCAGTCCGAATCGGCACTGCGCGCCATGGCCACCAGCTACCCGTATGACCAGCACGAAGAAGGCCAGCTCGCTCTGCGCAGCCATGCCAGCGAGATTTCCCAGCACCTGAAGAACGAACTGGCCGAGCGCCTGGCCGATGCCGGCGTGCAGGTGATCGACGCGCGCATCAGCCATCTGGCCTACGCCGCCGAAATCGCCCAGGCGATGCTGCAGCGCCAGCAGGCCAATGCGGTGATCGCCGCGCGTACGCGCATCGTTGCCGGCGCGGTCGGCATGGTCGAGATGGCACTGGCCGAGCTGCAGAAGAACGGCGTGGTGCAGCTGGACGAGGAGCGCAAGGCACACATGGTCAGCAACCTGTTGACCGTGCTGTGCTCGGACCGCGGCACGCAGCCGGTGGTCAACACCGGTTCGCTGTACTGAGCCATCCTCGCAACGGGGCGCCCCACCGCCCCGCCAGGAGTCTGCATGAGCGAGAAAAAAGCCTATCCGCTGCGCATCAACGCCGAGGTCCTGGCGGCCGCACAGCGCTGGGCGGACGATGAACTGCGCAGCCTCAACGCGCAGATCGAGTACGTGTTGCGCGACGCGCTGCGCAAGGCAGGCCGCCTGCCCAAACCGAAGGCATCGCAGGAGGACAAGGAATGAGCAAGCGCTGGAGCTACCTGACCGTCGAGGTCAAGACCTCGCTGATGGGCCTGCAGAAGGCCGAGGACATCCAGGCCGAACTGAGCCGCCAGGGCCAGCTGGGCTGGGAACTGGTGAACATCATCATCCCGTCGCCGATGCGCCCGGCCCTGCTGGTGTTCAAGAAGGAAGCATGAGCGCGTCGCGCGCATAGGGAGATGACGTGATGAGTGGTAGTGACCCGAAAACCTTCGATGTTGCCGAGAGTTCGCCACTGCGGGTGTTGTGGGTGCTGCTGCCGCTGCTGCTGGTGCTGGGCATCGGCGCCTGGGCGCAGCTGCACGACAACCGCAGTGATGCCCCCTGGATCGAGATCACGCTGGCGCCGCCGTTTTTCCTGATGGGTGGCAGCGCGGCGTGGAGCATGGCGGTGGTGGTGTTGATCGGGGTCGGCCTGGGCTGGGCATTCTTCCGCCGCCAGGTAGCGCTGGCGGGCAACGTGCTGGACGTGCGTTCCACGCTGTACCGCCGTCGCACGCCGGTGGCCGATCTGCTGCTGGACCAGGCCGAGGTGGTCGATCTCGGCCGTGACCGCCGCTATGGCATCCGGTTCAAGACCAATGGCTACAGCATGCCCGGCTTCTACTCCGGGCACTTCCGCCTGCAGGGGGGCGGCAAAGGGTTCGCGCTGGTGACCGACCGCACCCGCACCCTGGTGATTCCGGTGCGCGGCGGCACTGCCCTGCTGCTCAGCCTGGAACGGCCGCAGGCGCTGCTGGACGCGCTGCGCAAGGTGGCCGCCCTCGCGCCACGGCAGTAAGCTGGAACGATGCACCGCACCGCTCCGCTGTTGATCAATACCGAGGCCATCGAACTGTGGCCAGCCACCCTGCTGCGCGCGCGCAGCAACCTGGATGCACGCCTGCTGTCGCGCGCGCGCTGGGTACTGCGGCGCAAGCAGGATGGGCGCTATCTGGCCGCTGTGCTGGCGCAGGGCGTGCATTCGCTGGTGCCGCGCCTGCCGCGCGAACCTGGCGTGGAGGAGGCCTTGGCATTGCTGGACGCGGCGCGCGCCCGTCCGTTTGCGGTCACGCTGGACCAGCAGTGGCTGCCGGTGGCGGGCCTGCAGCAACGGCTGCAACAGCTGGGCCTGGATGCGCAGCGCTATGCCGACCACAGCGGCCTGCCGCTGGAAGCCGAGCCCTGCCTGCTGCACTTCGCCGGCCGTGACCGCTTCGGCCGGCCCCTGTGGTTGCGCCGTGGCGCGGCCCAGGGCTGGCGCCGGATGCGCCTGCACGCCGCACGCGATGGCATCGCACTGGACGCCATTTCCGGCTTCCGCAGCCACGCCTACCAGCTGGGCATCTTCGAGCGGAAGCTGGCACGCGGGCTGAGCGTGCCGGAGATCCTGAAGGTCAATGCCGCACCGGGCTTCAGCGAACACCACAGCGGCCACGCGCTGGACATCGGCACGCCGGGCGACGCAGCGGCCGAAGAAACCTTCGAGGCGACCGATGCCTTCGCCTGGTTGCAGGCCAACGCCGGGCCGCATGGTTTCCAGTTGAGCTACCCACGCGACAACCCGCACGGGATCGTCTACGAACCGTGGCACTGGTGCTGGGGACCGGCCAACGGCTGAGCCCCTCGTGGCGGCTGCAAGGCGAAATCCATGGGGTTGTCCGGGCGGGTGGGCTGCGCAGGGGACGCCGTAAATACGTCCCTGTAGGCTCGGGCGCGCCATCCATGGCGCTTACGCCCCGGCGCAACCCACCCACCCGGCCACGGACAGATTCCGCGTGCGTCCGCCACGGAATGAAACAAGAGAGCAAAGACAAAAGCGGGTCGCCTTGCTCGAAGCCTCTATAACGGATCAGCGCGCGGCTGTTGGGTCCGCCTTCAAGCGAGCCGAGCACCGCAGGTCCGGCGAGGGCGAAGAGGTACGGGTGTCTGAGCGCAGCGAGTTCCCGGACCGCCCCTCGATGGGCCAAGGAGCACAGGGCACCGGTGCGCAGCGCCGGCTCGCGGCCGGCGGCGCGTTTCTTTTGGTTACTTTTCTTTTCGCGCGAAAAGAAAAGTAACGCCCATGAACGGTGCAGATCGCATCAGCATGGATTGAAGCGACAATCTCGATTCAGCTACCGCCTCAATGCGTTGATCGCCAGCAACACCCACCCGGCCATCAGCGTGGTGCCACCGATCGGCGCCAGCCGCGTCTGCAACTGCCACAGCGCGCCGCCCACCAGGCTGCCGGAAAACAGCAGCACGCCCAGCAGCAGCACGTACAACGCCAGATGCGCGATCGCGCCCTGCGCACGTGGACCCAGCGCCACCAGCACCGCGCCATGCGCGAACGCGTACAACGCCGCCATGTTCAGATGCTGCTGCGCCAGCGGATCGGCAACACCGTGCGAAGCGTAGGCGGACAGGCCGATCGAAGCCGCCGCCAGCAGCGCCCCCAGACAAGCCAGCAGAGAAGGTTTACGCGCGCGTCGTTCGGTATTGAACATGGCAGCTCCTTGCGCAGTGCCCGACAGCGGGCCCGGGATAAAAAAAAACGCGCCGCAGGAAGCGGCGCGTTTTCGTGTTCAACACTACATGGGTCAGCCGAGGCTTACTTGACGGCCCAGTAGATGTCGTACGTTGCTTCCGGGGTGAACGACTTGTCCACGCCGTCCTTCCAGGTTTCGTACGGACGGTCGATGACTTCGTTACCCGAGGTCACGGCCCAGGCGCGCAGGGCGCTGCGGGCAACGTCCAGGCCTGCCATGTGGCCGGTGTAGGCCGCATGCGCCGAACGGTGCGGTGCAGCGCGGACGTACTTGACCGGTGCGCCACCGTCGATCTTCACGCTCAGCTCTTCAGCCGAAGTGCCTTCAGCACCCTTCTTCTTCACCGGCTGTGCGATGTCGAAGGCGTACTTCTCAGCACCGAAATCGGTGGTGATGATACGCAGCGGGCCGGCGGCTTCCAGGCCATTGGCCTCGATCACGCGCTTGATCCACTCCTGGTTGTCCTTGATGGACTTGGTGATGGAATCCTGGCCGCGATCGACGTTGCCGGCGGTGACGACCAGCAGGTCCTCGGCCGGAACATCGACGATGCCCAGATCGGTCAGCGGGGCTTCGGCGGTGCGGTAGTCGACGTTCGGCACGGTGGCCAGCATGTTCGCCATGCGCGACAGGCCCATCTTGATGTCATCGCCGATCTGGCGGCTGACATACAGACCTGCGTAGCGGCCGAACAGGTCGAAGCCGTACTTCACCGAGTAGTCCTGGGTGATCTTGACGTTGCGACCGCCCTTGCCGGTCGGCTCCAGGGTGAAGGTGCTGACCTTGTCGTGACCCTTGGTGGCGTCGTCGATGGCGATCACAACACGCTTGTTCTCCTCGGCTTCGGTGATCTTCCAGGAACCGGTGCCCAGGTCCTTGGAGGTGAAGTCGAGGGTGGCACCGACGCCGGAGGCCGGGCCGGACAGCTTCAGTTCAACGGCGGGATCGCGCAGTACCAGCGGGTTCCAGTCCTTGAAGCGGCGCAGGCTGCTGACCGTGTCGTACACGATCGTCATCTTGCGGTTGGTCTCGATGCTTTCGGTGATGTGACGCTCGCCCGGCAGACAGACGCCAATGATGACGAACAGGCCAGCCACGATCCCCAAGGCGATCAGGAACTCGATAATACGGGTCATTCAGAGAGTCTCCGGGGCCGATCCCACGGCCGGGTTGATTGAAGCGAAGCGCCAATCCTAGCAGGCTTCGCGGGCATTGGTTATCGGGATTGGCGCACCGGTTTCCGTGCCGGCTGCGCATTTGTATGGACAAAGAATTCGAAGGGTAACGCATACCCGTACCCCACAAGAAGGGGTAACCCGGCATCAGGACCAGGGTTTCGGCCCAAGCCTTTGTCGCAAAAGGATTTTCCTCAGACCAATTGAAGTTCGAACGCCTTCAGCACGGCACGCGTGCGGTCGCGTACGCCCAGCTTGGAGAGGATGTTGGATACGTGGTTCTTGATCGTTCCTTCGGCGACCCCCAACGAATTGGCGATCTCCTTGTTGGAGAAACCGCTGGCCATCAGCCGCAGGATCTCGGTTTCACGGTCGGTCAGCGGATCGGGCCGATCCAGGCTGACGAAGTCGTTGCGCATGTGCTCCAGCCCGGAAAGCAGGCGCTGGGTGACCGCCGGTTGCACCAGCGAGCCGCCGTCGGCCACGGTCCGGATCGCCCCGACCAGCTGTGCCAGGGTCACGTCCTTGAGCAGGTAGCCCTTGGCACCGGCCTTCAGCCCGGCCAGCACCAGCTGGTCGTCATCGAACGTGGTGAGGATGATGGTCGGTGGCAGCTGTTCCTGCCGCGACAGCACCTGCAGCGCTTCCAGCCCGGACATCACCGGCATGCGCATGTCCATCAGCACCACGTCCGGACGGATCTGCGGGATCAGCTCGACCGCCTGGCGGCCATCGGCAGCCTCGGCCACCACTTCGATGCCGTCGTCCAATGCCAGCAGCGAGCGGATTCCCTGCCGCACCAGGGTTTGGTCGTCGACCAGGCAGACGCGAATCATCAACGCACTCCTTCAGGAACCTGGGTAAGGGCGGCCACCACCGTTGCCGGTACCGTCGCCCGCAGCCGGAAGCCTTCGCCGGGGCGGGTCTCCACCTGCAGCTGGCCTCCACATTGTTGCAGGCGTTCGCGCATGCCGCGCAAGCCATTGCCCACATTGACCGTTTCCGCCCCGACGCCGTCGTCCCGGGCCTCCACCACTACACGGTCGGGCGCCTCACGGTACACCCGCAGCCACAGGTGGCGGGCACCGGCGTGGCGCACCGTATTGGTGATGATCTCCTGGGTGCAGCGCAGCAGCACGTGGGCCCGCTGCGGGTCCTCCACGTTCAGCGGCTCTTCGATCTCCAGCTGGATGTCCAGCGAAGGCACGTGCTCGGTGAGCGGCCGCAGCGCGGCGGCCAGGTCGATGGCACCGGTCTCGCGCAGCTGGCTGACCACCTCGCGCACGTTGCCGAGCAGCAGTTTTGCCAGCGCATGGGAGCGTTTCACATGCTCCAGCGCCTGGCCCTCGGCCAGATGCCCGGCCACTTCCAGGTTGAGCGTCAAGGCGGTCAGCTGGTGGCCCAGCAGGTCGTGCAGTTCACGCGAAATGCGGGTGCGCTCGTTCACCCGCGCACTCTCGGCCAACAGGGCTCGGGTGGCCCGCAGTTCGGCGTTCAGGCGGCGCTGCTCCTCGCGTGCCTCGGCCTGGCGGCGGGCCACCAGCGCGATCACGAACACGAAGCTGGAGAAGCCCATGTAGCCGATCGCCTGCAGCACGGCGATGACCGGCGGGAAGCCCAGCGGCTGGATGTAGACCGGCAGCACGGCCAGATTGCTGGCCACCAGCCAGACCACGCCGATGCGTGGGCCCAGCAGCCAGGGCAGCAGCCCGGCCACCACCATCAACAGGATGCTGCCCAGCGCGGTGCCGGAGAAATAGCTCACGCCGATCGCGCAGGCGGTGAGCAGGATCAGGGCGGCATGGTCGAAGAAGCCCGGCCGGCTCTCACCCAGCGAGCGGGTCAGTACCCAGTACACGAAGCCGAAGGCAAGGTAAGCCGAGGCCCAGGGAATGATCCTGAAGCCGGCTTCGCCATCCAGGCTCTCCAGGGTCAGCGAGACCGGATCGATCAGGTAGATCGCCAGCCAAAGGCCGACGGTGCCCCAGGTGAACAACCCGGAGTAGCGCAGCATCGCATTGTGGTTCAGTCGGGCCAGCATCACCCATCGTAGCCTGTGCGCGGCAACGCCCAAGCGCCGAAAGTCATGTTCGGGCATATCCCCTGTTCATGCCGCAGCCCACCCCGGGCATGCAATAATCCTGCGCAGGGTCCATTGACTGGACCAACCGCGTTACCCCACGGAGTCACAATGTCGATTGTCATCCGCGACGTGCGCGAGCACGAGCTCGATTCCGTCCTGGCTTTGAACAACAATGCTGGCCTGGCCATCCTTCCCCTGGATGCCGAGCGCCTGCGCCTGTTCTATGCAACCGCTGAATATTTCCGCGTCGCCGAGCGCGACGGCAACCTGGCCGGCTTCCTGATCGGCTTCGGCAGCGACAGCCAGCACGACAGCAGCAATTTCGCCTGGTTCAAGCAACAGCTGAACACCGCCTTCTTCTATATCGACCGCATCGTGGTCGCCAGCCGCCGCCGCGGTGGTGGCGTTGGCCGTGCGTTCTATGCCGACGCACAGAGCTTTGCCGAGCTGCGCTACCCGCAGATGACCTGCGAAGTGTTCCTGGACCACGGCGCCGATGCCGCCCTGCTCTTCCATGGCAGCTTCGGCTTCCGCGAGCTGGGCCAGAACACCATGCCGCAGGTGGATGTGCGGGCCAGCATGCTGGCCAAGGAACTGTGCAGCTTCCCCTGGGTGAACGAAACCTATGGTGGCAAGCTGCCTGATGTAGCGTGGGCACGCGACCGGCAGCTGCCGGCGCAGGCACAGCGGCCGACGGGGACTTGAGCGTGGCGGTGAATTTCGATTACGAACAGGCCGGTGAACTGAAGATCGGCCAGGTGGGCATCGCCAACCTGCGCATCCGCACCCTCGATGTTGAACGCCTCGTGCAGGAAATGCAGGAGCGGGTAACGCGTGCGCCGAAGCTGTTCGGCCGCGCGGCGGTGATCCTCGATTTCGGCGGTCTCAGCCAGGTGCCCGACGTGGCCACGGCACAGGCACTGGTCGATGGCCTGCGCAGCGCCGGCGTGCTGCCGGTGGCACTGGCCTATGGCACCAGCGCGGTCGACCTGCTTTCGCAGCAGCTCGGCCTGCCGCTGCTGGCCAAGTTCCGCGCCCAGTACGAGCGTGCCGAGGCCGAACCTGCCCCGCCGCCTGCACCGGAACCGCGCCGCGTGGCCAAGGCCGAACCGAAGGTGGCCCCGGCCGCACCGGTGGCCAAGGTGGCCGATGCCGCCGCGCCACAGCCGGGCCGCATGCAGCTGGGCAACGTGCGCTCGGGCCAGCAGCTGTATGCGGAAAACTGCGACCTGACCGTGATGGCCACCGTCGGCGCCGGCGCCGAAGTCATCGCCGATGGCAGCATCCACATCTACGGGACCCTGCGCGGACGTGCGCTGGCGGGGGCCCAGGGCAACACCGCGGCACGTATTTTCTGCCGTGAATTCCATGCGGAACTGGTCGCCATTGCAGGCCATTACAAGGTACTGGACGATGTCCCGGAAACCCTGCGCGGCAAAGCCGTGCAGGTGTGGCTGGAACAGGACCAGATCAAGATCGCTGCGCTGGACTGACGCAGCACCCAAACAGAATCATCAGGAGAAGTCCTTTGGCTGAAATCATCGTAGTCACCTCCGGCAAAGGCGGCGTCGGCAAGACCACTTCCAGCGCCAGCCTCGCCTGCGGCCTGGCAAAGCGCGGCAAGAAGGTGGCGGTGATCGACTTCGACGTCGGCCTGCGCAACCTCGACCTGATCATGGGCTGCGAACGCCGCGTGGTGTACGACTTCGTCAACGTCGTGCACGGCGAAGCCACCCTCAAGCAGGCACTGATCAAGGACAAGCGCTTTGACAACCTGTACGTGCTGGCCGCCTCGCAGACCCGCGACAAGGACGCATTGACCCAGGAAGGTGTCGGCAAGGTGCTGAAGGATCTGGCCGCCGACGGCTTCGACTACATCATCTGCGACTCCCCGGCCGGCATCGAGAAGGGCGCCTTCCTGGCGATGTACTTCGCCGACCGCGCCGTGGTGGTGGTGAACCCGGAAGTGTCCTCGGTGCGCGATTCGGACCGCATCATCGGGCTGCTCGATTCGAAGACCCACAAGGCCGAATCCGGCCAGGACGTGCCGGCTTTCCTGCTGCTGACCCGCTACACCCCGGTCCGCGTGGAAAGCGGCGAGATGCTCAGCATCACCGACGTCGAGGAAGTGCTCGGCCTGAAGGCGATCGGCGTCATCCCCGAATCGGGTGATGTGCTCAATGCGTCCAACAAGGGCGAGCCGGTCATCCTCGATGGCGAATCGGCTGCCGGCCAGGCTTATGACGACGCCGTCGCGCGCATCCTCGGCGAAGAACGCCCGATGCGCTTCACCAGTGTCGAGAAGAAGGGCTTCTTCAGCAAGCTGTTCGGAGGGTAAGCATGGGCCTGTTTGATTTCCTCAAAGCGAAGAAGACCACCGCCGAAACCGCCAAGAACCGCCTGCAGATCATCATCGCGCAGGAACGCAGCCACCGTGGCGGCCCCGATTACCTGCCACTGCTGCAGCGCGAGCTGCTGGAAGTGATCAAGAAGTACGTCAACATCGACGTCGATGCGGTGAAGGTGGACCTGGTCAAGGATGGCCAGCACGACGTGCTGGATATTTCCGTGGCCCTGCCTGAAGGCCCGGACAAACCCTGACTGCCTGCCCCGCCCGTGCCTGCATGGGCGGGGCCGTATGACGCATGACCGACACCACGCCCGAACCGAACGTCACCCGCGTCGGCGACATCGCCTTCGCCGATGCACAGCGCCTGCTCGCGGGCTATCAGCTGTGCCTGCATCACGTAGCCGCAGGCGCGCCCATTCCAGGCAGCTACTGGGGCGAGCCGGAGGCCGGCATCATCGCCAGCGACGTCTATGTGCGCGATGACACGCCGGTGCACTCGATGCTGCACGAAGCCTGCCACCTGATCGTGCTGCCGCCGGAGCGGCGCGCGCAGGTGCATACCGATGCCACCGACTCGGTGCCCGAGGAAGACGCCACCTGCTATCTGCAGATCGTGCTGGCCGGGCAGCTGCCCGGCGTCGGCAGCGAACGGCTGATGGCCGACATGGATGCGTGGGGGTATACGTATCGGTTGGGGTCCACGAAAGCGTGGTTCGAGCAGGATGCCGAAGACGCGAGAGCGTGGCTGGTCGAACGCGGGTTGCCGGTGGCGTAAAGCCGCGGGCGCGGTTGGCCACGGGCGCGTGGCGACGCGCCGGACCTTGCGGCGCCCCTCTTTTCACTCGGCGCGGTTCGAGCAGGATGCCGAAGACGCGAAAACGTGGCTGGTCGAACGCGGGTTGCCGGCCGCGTAAAGCCGGTAGCGCCGGACCATGTCCGGCGGTTTACACGCCCGCCGCCGCAATGCGGCTCGCCGGGCATGGCCCGGCGATACCCCGTTCAGCCCTGCCCCGCCAGCGCGCGCAGGGTGATGCCGACGATGTAGGCCAGGTAGGTGCCGGTCGCATAGCCCATCGTGCCCAGCAGCACGCCTACCGGCGCCAGCGCGGGATGGAACGCCGCGGCCACCACCGGCGCCGACGCGGGGCCACCGATATTCGACTGCGAACCAATGGCGAAGTAGAAGAACGGCACCTTCAACAGCTTGCCCAGGCACCACAGCAGCACGATGTGCACGCTGATCCAGATGATGCCGAGCAGGAACAGCCACGGCCGGTCGAGCAGTGCCAGCAGGTCCATCTGCATGCCGATGCAGGCGATCAGGAAATACAGCAGCAGCGAGCCCAGACGTGATGCGCCGGCGCCCTCCAGCGTGCGTGCACGGGTGAAGCTCAGGCCCAGCCCGAGCGTGGTCGACAACACCACCACCCATACAAACGGCGCATCCAGGCTGAACTGCGACGCCCAGCTGACGTTGACCTTGAACCACGCCGCCAGCGGCGCGCCAATGGCATGGGCCAGGCCGACGCCACCGAAGGCCACGGCCACGATCAGCATCAGGTCGGTCAGGCTGGGAATACGCTCGTGCTCGGCCTGGAAGCGCGCGATGCGCTCTTTCAGCTCGTCGATGGCCGAGGTATCTGCGCCGCTGCGCGCATCGATCTTCGCCGCGCGGCCAGCCAGGAAGATAAGGGCGGCCATCCACACGTAGCCGACGCCGACATCCACCACCGCGAACTGTCCGAAGGTGGTGGCGTTGACGTCGAACACTTCGCGCATCGCCAGCATGTTGGCACCACCGCCGATCCAGCTGCCGGCCAGTGCGGCCATGCCAGCCCAGGTATCGCCGGCAACGGTGTCCGGATGAATGGCACGCATCACCAGGAAGGCCACCACCGCACCGAGCATGATGCTGGCCGACGCACCGAGGTACATCAGCACCAGTTTCGGCCCCAGCCGCAGGATGCCCTTGATGTCCACGGCCAGGGTCAGCAGGATCAGGGCCGCCGGCAACAGGATGTCGCGCGCGATGGGGTTGTAGAGCTTGGTGTTCTGGCCGTCGATGAGGCCAACGGTGTTGTAGATGCCGGGAATCAGGTAGCACAGCAGCAGTGCCGGCACGAAGGTATAGAAGCGCTTCCACGGGCCCTGCTCGCGCGAGGCGGTCCAGAACACGGCGCCGAGGGTGGCGGCGATCAAACCGAAGACGACGATGTCGTTCTGGATCATGCAGGCGCTCGTGTAGAGCCGAGCCATGCTCGGCTGCTGTTGGCAGAAGGTGTGCCGACCAACGGTCGGCACCCACAGGTGAAGCAGACCGCACAAGCAAAAGCGCCGCCCCGAAGGGCGGCGCCGGTAGCGCTTATTCGCCGATGTGCTGCTTCAGCCAGGCATTGACGGTGTCGTGCCAGAGGATGCTGTTGTTGGGCTTCAGCACCCAGTGGTTTTCATCCGGGAAGTACAGGAACTTGGACTCGATACCCTGGCGCTGGGCAGCAGTGAACGCGGCCAGGCCCTGCTCGACCGGAATACGGAAATCCTGCTGGCCGTGGATCACCAGGATCGGCTTCTTCCAGTCAGCGACATGGTTGACCGGATTGAACTTCTCGTAGTTCGCCGCCTTCTGGTACGGGGTACCGCCCTGCTCCCACTCGGTGAACCACAGTTCTTCGGTGGCGTAACCCATCATGCGCTGGTCGAACACACCATCATGATTCACCAGGCACTTGAACGGGCTGTTCCAGTTGCCGGCGATCCAGTTGACCATGAAGCCGCCGTAGCTGGCGCCCAGCGCACAGGCCTTGTCGCCGTTGAGGAAGTCGTACTTCTTCAGCGCCGCCGACCAGCCCTTCTGCAGATCTTCCAGCGGGCGGTCGCCCCAATGCTGGCTGATCGCATCGGTGAAGGCCTGGCCGTAGCCGGTGGAACCGTGGAAGTCGATCATCACCACTGCGTAGCCCTGGCCCGCATAGGTCTGCGGGTTCCAGCGGTAGCTCCAGCCGTTGCCGAAGCTGCCCTGCGGGCCGCCGTGGATCAGGAAGGCGACCGGGTAGGACTTGCCTTCCTGGTAGTTGTGCGGCTTGACCACGTAGCCGTGCACGGTGTCGTTGTTCCAGCCCTTGAACTCGAACTGCTCGTAGTCACCGAAGCTGACGTCCTTCAGCACCTCGCCGGCAGCCGGGGTCAGCGCGCGCAGCTCGCCGATGGCTTGGCCGGCAGCCGGCAGCAGGCCGACCAGCACCTGGTCGTTGCTCTTCAGGCTGTTGCGGGTGATCGCCACGCTGTTGCCGGCGATATCCACGGCGGTGACGCTGCCATCGCCGATCAGCTTGGTGGCCTTGCCGCTGGCCACGTCGATCTGGAACAGCGGGTGCTCGCCCAGATCATCAGCGGTGGTGTAGATGCTGGCGCCGTCGGCGGACAGTGCAATGCCGCCGGCCGAACGATCCCACTGCGGGGCGATCTCGCGCGTCTTGCCGCTGCCCAGGTCCATCGCCATCAGGCCGAAACGATCGGCCTCGAAGCCCGGACGCTTCATCGCACGGTAGAACAGGGTCTTGCCGTCGGCACTGAACACCGGGCCGGCATCCCAGGCGGGATTGGACGCGGTCAGGTTGACCGGCGCCTGCTTGCCGGCGGCATCGAAGCGGTACAGGTCGAAGTTGGTCGACCACGGCTCCTGCTTGCCGGCCACGCGGATGCTGGCGACCACGCTGGCGCCATCGGGCGACCATGCGAAATCATCGTTGCCACCGAACGGCTTGGACGGCGCGTCACCGTCGATGGTCGCGCTCAGCGCCGAGGCGCCCTTGACCGCACCGGCCTTGGCGGCCGGCAGCGGCGCCACGAACAAGGTGTTGCGGCGGCCGTCGTTCCAGGTATCCCAATGGCGCACGAACAGTGAATCGAAGACCTTGCCGCTGGCCTTGGCGCCTTCGACGTCCTTCAACTTCTTTTCGGTGCAGGCCAGGTCCGAGGCGCAGGCCTGGAACACGCCGGCGCTGAACAGCACGCGGTCGTCCTGCGGCGATACGTGGTAGCTGTCCACATCCACCGGGAAGTCGGTCAGCTGGCGCGGGGTGCCGCCACTGATCGGCAGCGCGTACAGCTGCTGGCTGCCGTTCTTGCCACTGAGGAAGTACACGGTCTGGCCATTGGCCGACAGCGAGGCGGAGTTGACGTTCCAGCCGGCCGGGGTGATCTGCTTCGGCGGCGCTGCGTCACGGGTACGCAGGTTGCGCGCGAACAGCGCCGTGCTCGACTTCAGCGCTGCATCGGTGCTGCGCTTGGCGAACACCACGGTGCCACCATCAGCGGTCAGGACAGGGGCGGAGACACGATCCATGGCCACCATGTCGCGGACTTCCAGGCCACGGGCAGCGGCGACGCTGGGCAGGGCAGCCAGCAGGCTCAGTGGCAGCAGGGCATGACGCAGTTTCATCGGGGTCTCCGCAGGACGGCAAAAAACCGATGGTAGGCCTGCGCGGCCGGACCTGCCAAGGCCATCGGTCATGGCTGTGATCGAGCAGCCGCCAGAAAAGGCAAACCGCGCCGTAGCGCGGTTTGTGGGGGACACCGGTAGTGCCGACCGCTGGCCGGCACCCCCACTCCCTTACGCCACGGCGCGCTTGCCGGTGCGGTAGATCAACCAACCGACCAGGAACAGCACGGCCAGGCCGATCCACTGCGCGGCCGGCAGGTGGAACGGCACGGCCAGTACGTCGGCGCGGCTGCTGACCACGATCGGCACGGCGATGGCGATACCCATCAGTGCCTCACCGGTGATCAGGCCGGCAGCGAACAGCACGCCCGGCTTGTGCACGCGGTCGCGGCCTTCTTCATCGTCGGCGCGCACCTTGTGGAAGCGCTCGACCAGGTAGGAGATCAGGCCACCGAGGAAGATCGGCACCATCAGCTCCAGCGGCAGGTAGATACCGATCGCGGCGGCCAGCACCGGTACGCGGAAGCGCGAGTTGCGCGACTTGAGCCAGCTGTCGAAGGCGATGATGGCCGCACCGACCACGGCACCGATGCCGATGAAGGTCCACGGCAGCTCACCCCCGAACAGGCCCTTTGCGACCGAGGCCATCAGGTTGGCCTGCGGCGCGGCGAGCGCGTTCGGGTGCAGCTCGGACTTGACGCCGATGCCGTAGGCGGTGGCCAGCAGGTTCAGCACCGGGGCCATGATCAGCGCGCACGAGAATGCGCCGATGCCCAGCATCAGCTGCTGCTTCCACGGGGTCGCGCCAACGATGTAGCCCGCCTTCAGATCCTGCAGGTTGTCGCCACCGACGGCGGCGGCGCAGCACACCACCGCGCCGATCATGATTGCCGCCACCGCACCCAGCGGCGCGCCGAAGGCACCCACCGGCTGCAGGCCATCCTTGCCCAGCAGCAGCACCAGCACCGCCGAAGCAAACAGGATGGTGGAGATGGTGATGCCCGACACCGGGTTGTTGGACGAACCGATCAGGCCGGCCAGGTAGGCCGACACCGAGACGAACAGGAAGCCGGCGACGATCATGATGAGGGTCATCGGGATCGACACGTGCCACTGGCCGACGATGGCCTGGTACAGCGCCAACAGCGGCAGGGTGAACACCACCAGGGCCACCAGCATCCACTTCATCGGCAGGTCGCGTTCGGTGTGCGCCAGTACCGGGCCACCGCTCTTGCGCGCAGCGGCAAAGCCGCTCTTGACGCCGTTGAGCAGCGACTTGCGCAGCGAGATCAGGGTCCAGATGCCGCCGATCAGCATCGCGCCCACACCCAGGTAGCGCATCTTCGCGCCCCAGATGGCGAACGCGGCCTCGGTGGAGGAGGCAGCAGCGACCGAAGCGGCCAGGCCCGGATCGGTGTTCATGAAGAACGCCTGGTAGATCGGAATGGCGATGTGCCAGGTCAGGATCGAGCCGGACACCACCACGATGCCGACGTTCAGGCCGACGATGTAGCCCACGCCCAGCAGCGCCGGCGACAGGTTGGTGCCGATGAAGGCGGTGATCTTGGAGCTGCCGACATAGGCCGAGGTGGCCCACGCATCGGGAATCAGGCGCATGCCGCTTTCCGCGGCCAGCTTCACGAACGCACCGATCACCGCCGACAGGCCGAGGATCTTCAGGCCCGGGCCCGGGTTCTCACCGGCCTTGAGCACTTCAGCCGCGGCCTTGCCTTCCGGGAACGGAAGCGGGTCTTCAACGATCATCGAGCGTCGCAGCGGCACCGAGAACAGCACGCCCAGCAGGCCGCCGAGACCGGCGATGCCCAGCACCCACCAGTACTTGAAGTCCGGCCAGTAGCCCATGATCACCAGCGCGGGGATGGTGAAGATGACACCGGCGGCGATCGACGAGCCGGCCGAAGCGCCGGTCTGCACGATGTTGTTTTCAAGGATGGAACCGCCACCCAGCAGGCGCAGCACGCCCATGGAAATGACCGCGGCGGGAATCGCGGTGGCGATGGTCAGGCCTGCGAACAGACCGAGGTAGGCGTTTGCGGCCGACAGCACCACCGCCAGCACGATGGCCAGGACCACCGCGCGGAAAGTGAGCTGCTTGGGCGCAGCGTCATGGTTCATGAAAGCCCCTGCTGGCAAAAAATCCCTGCCACGCTAGCGTTCAGGGCACAGCAAGTCCAGCGTGCCAAAGGATGGGGGCGCTGCCGGAGCAGCGATGGGCCCGCGTCGGCATCGCCAACTGACCCATGCGGCAAAGCCGGGCTGGGCGCGATGCAAACGATATGTTATATCTTTTCGATTCTGATCGCCCCCGCCCTGTCCGCATGCCCCCTTCCCCTTCGACCCGCCTGGCCTCCATCGACCAGCTGCGCGGCACCGTGATGCTGCTGATGCTGCTCGACCACGTGCGCGAGACCTTCTTCCTGCAGTACCAGGTCAGCGACCCGATGGACGCCGCCTCGGTGTCCCCCGCCCTGTTCGCCTGCAGGCTGCTGGCCCATCTGTGCGCGCCGGTATTCGTGCTGTTGACCGGCCTGTCGGCCTGGCTGTACGGCCAGCGCCACGCCGATCCGCGTCGCGCCATTGCCGCCTTCCTGCTCAAGCGTGGCCTGTTCCTGGTGGTGCTGGAGCTGACCCTGGTCAACTTCGCCTGGACCTTCCAGCTGCCGCCGGACACGATCTACCTGCAGGTGATCTGGGCCATCGGGCTGAGCATGATCGCGCTGGCCGGCCTGCTGTGGCTGCCGCGCCCGGCCCTGCTGGCGCTGGCGGTGCTGCTGGTGGCAGGGCACAACCTGCTCGACGCGGTGCGCGTGGAAGGCAACGGGGTGTTCGCGCTGCTGTGGAAGGTGCTGCACCAGCGCGACTGGATCGTACTGGGCGAACATCTGCGCCTGCGTACTTCCTATCCGGTGCTGCCGTGGATCGGCGTGATCGCGCTGGGATACCTGATGGGCCCCTGGTTTGCTGCCGGACGTGACCCGGAGCAGCGCCGTCAGTGGCTGCTGTGGACCGGCGTGGGCGCGCTGGCGCTGTTCGCGCTGCTGCGCTTCGCCAACCAGTACGGCGATGCACCCTGGCAGTACCAGAGCAGCACGCTGCGTACCTGGTTGAGCGTGTTCAACGTGACCAAGTACCCGCCGTCGCTGCAGTTCCTGCTGCTGACCCTGGGCGCAGGCCTGCTGTTGCTGCGCCTGTACGAATGGCCGCCGCTGGCCCGTGTGCTGCGGCCGCTGGCCGACATCGGCGCTGCACCGATGTTCTTCTACCTGCTGCACCTGTATGTGCTGAAGCTGCTGTATGTGGCCGCGTTGGCGACCTGGGGCCCGACCCAGGGCGACCTGTACGCCCTGGATTCGGTGGCCGGCCTGCTGCTGGTGGCCTGTGCGCTGGCGGTGGTGCTGTATCCACCGACGCTGGCGTTCGCACGGTTGAAGGCGCGAAGGCGCGACCTGGCGTGGTTGCGGTACCTGTAATCGACCGCGCGGGATGAGCGCCATCCACGCATGGCGTGGATTTACCGGGGCCGCCGGGAATGGCCCGGCGCTACCCGGCACACGCCTATAATCCGCCGATGAATTCCACTGCTATTGCTTCTGACGACTTCCTGGGCCATCCCAAGGGTGTCTACGTCTGCTTCTTCACCGAAATGTGGGAGCGCTTCTCCTTCTATGGCATGAAGGCGCTGCTGCTGCTGTACCTGACCAAGTACCACCTGTTCGGTGACAAGGCCGGCCTGGACCTGCTCGGTGCCTACGGCGGCCTGGTGTACTGCATCCCGGTGTTCGGCGGCATGCTGGCCGACCGCTGGCTGGGCATGCGCCGGGCGGTGCTGTTCGGCGGCATCCTGCTGGTGCTGGGGCATCTGGGCATGGCCTTCGAGGGCCACGCCGCCTACCGGGTCAACGGCGAAGTAGTGCGCGATACCTCGGCACTGGCGGTGACCTACCTGTCGCTGGCGCTGATCATCATGGGCGTGGGCTTCCTCAAGCCGAACATCTCCACCATCGTCGGCAAGCTGTACCCGCAGGACGATCCGCGCCGCGATTCGGGCTTCTCGCTGTTCTATGCCGGCATCAACCTCGGCGCGCTGTTCTCCTCGCTGGTGTGTGGGTTCCTGGGTGAGGTCTACGGCTGGAAGTACGGATTCGGCGCCGCCGGCATCGGCATGTTGGCCGGCCTGGCGATGTTCCTGTGGGGCCAGAAGTACCTGCAGGGCCATGCCGAACCGCCGCAGCCGGCCACGTTGAAACAGAAGGTGCTGGGCCTGCCGCGCGAATGGCTGATCTACCTGTGCGCGGTGATCGGCGTGCTGCCGGTGGCCTGGCTGATGTGGGCCGCCGGCAACGGCGCGTTCGCGCTGGGCGGTGAAATCAGCCTGGCACTGATGCTGATGCTGGTGGTACTGGGTGGGGTGCTGGTCTGGTTCGCTTGGTTCACCGGCAGCCAGTGCACCCCGGTGCAGCGCCAGCAGATGATCGCGCTGATGGTGCTGATCTTCATGGCACTGGTGTTCTTCACGATGTACGAGCAGTCCTATGGCTCGTGGGTGACCTTCACCGACCGCCTGCTGACCAAGGACATCGTGCCGTCGCTGGTGATCACCGGTGGTACGCCGCTGCCGTGGTCGATCATTTCGCTGCTGCTGGCGCCGCTGGGCTTCGTGGTCAGCGCGCGGCTGTCCGAACGCCGCCCCGGCTCGGCCGCACCGCGTGCGTTCTTCGTCGGCATCGTGGCGCTGATGCTGGTGCTGCTGATACGCGACTGCCTGGTGATTCCGCAGACCGCCGGCTCGCTGACCTATCTGGGCGGCCTGTTCCTGGTGCTGCTGGCACCGGCCTTCGCCGCACTGTGGACCTGGATGGACCGCCGTGGCTGGGAACCGGGCAAGCCGGTGAAATCAGCCTGGGGCCTGGTGATCGGCGCGCTGTCGTTCGTGCCACTGGCGCTGGCGGCGCAGCAGGTCGGCGCCACCGGCGAAATGGCCAGCGTGTGGTGGCTGGTGCTGGCCTACTTCCTGCTGGCCAGCGGCGAGATGTGCCTGTCGCCGGTTGGCCTGTCGGCAGTGACCCAGCTGGCGGTGCCGCGGGTGATGAGCCTGATGATGGGCACCTGGTTCCTGGCCACCGCGTTCTCGGAAACGCTGGCCGCGCTGTTCGGCAAGCTGGCAGCGATCGAGGTTCCCGAAGGCGAAACGCTGGACATGGTGGCCGCCGCCGGTGCCTATGCGCACCTGTTCTGGCTGCTGATGTGGATCGGCCTGGGCTGCGCGGTGCTGGCGTTCATCGCCGCGCCGTTGTTGAAACGGATGATGCATGGGGTGAAGTAAGGCCGGCAGCGCCCCACTGCGGCGGCAACCACGACGGGCGCCGCCGCTTCCGTTTCAGGGGGCCTTGTCCTTGCTGGACACCATTGGCGCCGCCGCCGTCGCTCCGCCCAGGCTGCGCGACAGGAAGGCCAGCAGGCGGGTGTAGTAGTCACGCTGGTTGGCTTCAACGTACAGGCCATGCCCTTCGCGCGGATAGTAGACCGCCTCCACCGGCACCCCGGCCTGCTTCAACGCCGCCTCCATGCGCTCGGTGTGCTGCACCGGCGCGCGCAGGTCTTCGCGACCGGCAGCCAGCAGTACCGGCACCTTGATGCCCGACGCCAGGTTCACCGGCGAAACCGCATCCAGCGTGGCCGGATCACCCAGCCATTCGCGCAGATAGGTGAGCCCCGAGGCACGGTCCTGGATGTCACCGCGCTTGAACATCAACGGCAGGTCGTAGACCCCGACCTGGCCGACCGCGCACTTGTACATCGCCGGCTCGCGGAAGACACCCATCAGGGCCGAGTACGCACCGTAGCTGGCACCGTAGATGCAGATGCGCGTGCCATCGGCGATGCCCTCGCTGATCGCCCAGCGCGTGGCATCGGTGACATCGTCCTGCATGGCGCGCCCCCATTGGCGGGCAGCCGCCTGGGTGTGGGCGCGGCCGTAGTTGCCCGAACCACGGAAGTTGACCTGCAGCACGGCATAGCCGGCCTCGGCCAGCAGCTGGTTCTCGCGCTCGAAGCCACCGTCATCGAACACGCCGATCGGGCCACCGTGCGGCACCACCACCATCGGCAGATTGCGCGCTTCACTGCCCCTGGGCAGGGTGAGGAAGCCGTGCAACGGCAGGCCATCGCGCGCCGCCAGGGTAAACGGGCGAACGCTGGCGCCGGCGTCGTGGTCGAACCAGCGATGACGGCTGGTGAGGAATGCGGCGTTGCGGGTGGCCGTGGTGTAGAGGAAGTAGTCACCGGGGTTGGTCGCCGAGCTCACCTTCACCAGCAGCCGCGCGTTGTCGCGGGTGCCGGAAACCAGGCTCACGACCTGCCCGGGGAAGGCCTTTTCAAGGCGCCGCTGGGTGCTGGCGGTTGCCGAGGTCTCGTCGAAGAATGCCGTGCGCGTGGTGGCGCCGACGAACTGGACACCCACCGGTATGCGCGTACCGGGCTGGTAGACCACACGGGTCGGGTCAACGCTGTCGTCCTGCAGCAGTGTCCGCCGCTCGCCGCTGGTCGGATCCCAGCTGATGACCGCGTCGGGACCACGGCCCTGTTCCACCACCAGGTAGGCCAGCCGGTTGTCGGCCGAAAAACCGATGGGACGTTCGATGCGATGGCTGCTGCCTTCGTCGTTGACCAGCGTCCACTGATCGCGATCTTGGCGATAGTAGAGCTTGTTGACGTTGTCGGCGGCGGCACCGTGGGCGAAGCGCAGCTCGCCCTGGTTGTCGGTGGTGAACGTCGCACGCTGCACCGGCGAACGCGAAACCAGCACGCGGCGGCCGGTGATGACATCCATCCGTTCCAGCCGCGTATTGGTGTCGTTGGCAAATGGCCACAGCGAGATCAGCACGTTGCGCTCGTCTGCCGCCAGCGGATCGGCCAGGAAGGCGGCAACCGGTTCAACCACGCGTCCGGTCACGAAGCCGGGTTCATCCGGGCGTGCACGGTAGCCGACCAGCAGGTCGCCGCGCTTGCCATTGGCATCGATGGCGTACAGCTCACCGGTCGGGCGCGGCTGGTCCAGCGGCCCCCATTTTTCGGCCAGGCCGATCAGCAGGCGGGTATCGCTTACCCAGTTCACCTCGGCCGCATGATTGTTGCGGGGTGGCCGGAAATTGCCGACCAGCTCCATGCTGTCGGTGCGCAGGATCGCCACGGCGGTCGCGCCATCCAGCGGCAGGGTCATGGCCATGTACTCGCCGGTGGGCGAAAGCTGGATGTCGTTGAACTCGGCACGGCGCACATAGCCGTCCAGCGAAACCTGCGCGGCCTGCACCGCCGGCGCTACGCAGATGGCCAGCAACACGGCGAACACTTTCGGGTACGTCATGAGGTCCTCCTTGAAGCCGGGCATCCCCCTGCCCGGCGCCGGGTCCGCAGCGCGCGGCTCGCCTGCCTTACGGTGCCTTGTCAGCGCCTGCGCTCGCGCTGGTGCTGGCGGTGCTGCCGCCCAGGCTGCGCGACAGGAAGGCCAGCAGCCTGCTGTAGTACTCGCGCTGGTGCTCGGGCCGGTGGAAGCCGTGCCCTTCGGTGCGGTAATACAGGCTCTCCACCGGTGAGCCGGCCGCTTTCAACGCCGCTTCCATGCGTTCGGTGTGCTTGATCGGTGCACGCGTATCCTCGCCACCGGCGGCAAGGAATACCGGCACCTTTACCTGTGCGGCCAGGTTCACCGGCGAACTGGCACCCAGCGTTTTCGGGTCACCCACCCATTCGCGCTGCCAGGTAATAGCCGAATCGCTGGACTGCGCATCGTTGGTGAACATCAACGGCAGGTCGTACACACCCACATAGCCGGCCGCGCACTGGTACAGGCCCGGCTCGCGCACCGGCCCCATCATGGCCGCGTACGCGCCGTAGCTGGCCCCATAGATGCAGATGCGGTTCCTGTCGGCGATGCCCTCTGCGATGGCCCACCGGGTGGCGTCGGTCACATCGTCCTGCATGGCCGCGCCCCACTGCTTCGCACCCGCCTGGGTGAACGCGCGGCCATAGTTGGCCGAACCACGGAAGTTGACCTGCAACACGGCATACCCTGCTGCCGCCAGCATCTGCGGCTCGTTGCTGTAGCTGCCCTCATCGAATACGCCGATGGGGCCACCGTGCGGAAGCACGACCAACGGCAGATTGCGCCCTTCGCTGCCCGGCGGCAGGGTGAGGAAGCCGTGCAGCGGCAGTCCGTCGCGCGCCTTCAGCGAGAACGGACGCACGCTGGCGGCCAGTTTCGGGTCGATCCATTCGCTGCGGCTGAGCAGATGCTCGGCCGCCTTCGCCCGGGTGTCGAACAGGTAGAAATCCCCGGGATTGCTGCCCGACCACGTCTGCACCACCACCTTGCCGCCATCGCGGGTACTGGAGGTGATGAACACCGGGCCGCCGAACGCCGCCTCAAGGCTGCGGTATTGACGGGCATCGGCGCCCTTCTCATCGAAGAACCGCGTGCGCGGCGCATCGCCGGCAAACAGCGCGCCCACCGGCACGCGGGTGCCCGGGCGGAAGATGATCGCGTAGGGATCGACCACGCCATCGCGCAGCACCTCGCGCCGTTCGCCGGTCTGCGGGTTCCAGCTGACGATGGCATCGGGCCCAGTGGGCTGCTCGACCTGCAGATAAGCCAACGCGCCATCTTCGGAGAAGCCGATTGCTGCTTCTACCCGGCGGCTCAGCGACTCGTCATTGACCAGCGACCACTGCGCATTGGTCCCGGCGCGGTAGTAGAGCTTGTTGACATTGTCCGACGCTGCGCCGTGGGCGAAGCGCACTTCACCCTGATGATCGGTAGTGAAATCGGCACGCTGCACGGGTGAACCGGAAACGCGTGCACGACGCCCGCTGACCACATCAAGCCGCTCGACCCGGGTGTAGGGGTCCTCGGCGAATGGCCATACCGCGATCAACACATTGCGGTCGTCGCCGGCCAGTTCATCGGTGAGGAAGGCCGCGACGTCCTCCACCTTCTTCGGCTGGATGCGCGTGCCCAGCCCGCGCCCCTGCACACGGTAGCCGACCAGCAGTTCCCCGCCCTTGCCATCGACGTTGACCCCGTACAGCTCACCGGTTGGCTGCGGCGTGTCGAGCGCGCCGAGCTTCTCGGCCAGGCCGACCAGCAGGCGCTCGTTGCTCACCCATTCAAAGGTGTTGGCGTGGTTCTTGTCCTGCGGGCGGAACACGCCGGCGGGCTTGCGGTCGGACGTGCGCAGGATGACCAGCGCGGTGGAGTCGTCCAGCGGTACGGTGCCGGCAAGGTATTGGCCGCCGGGCGAAAGCTTGACGTTCGAAAACGACTCCGGTTTCAGGTACTTCTCCAGGTCCACCCCGCCGGTACCCGCCGACGTCCCGCCCACCACCGCGCACAACAACGCGGCAAGCACAGTCCTGCGCATCCTTCCCCCTCCTTGCCCGGACACCCTGTCCAGATTGGCCGATTCTAGGCAGGTGAGCGATGGCTCCGCCAGTGACGAGGGCACCATCGCCGGACTCAGGGTGCCTTCTGCACATTGCCAGCGGCCGTCACCTGTGCCGTTGCTCCGCCCAGGCTGCGCGACAGGAAGGCCAGCAACTGGGTGTAGTAGTCACGCCGGTTGGCCGGGTTGTAGAAGCCATGCCCCTCGGACTTGTAGTACAGCGCCTGCACGGGGCTTCCTGCCTGCTTCAGCGCCGCCTCCATGCGCTCGGTATGCACCACCGGCGCACGCTGATCTTCGCGCCCCGCCGCCAGCAGCACCGGCACGCGGATCTGAGCGGCCAGGTTGACCGGCGACTGCTCGACCAGTTCCTTGGGCCGGCCGACCCATTCACGCAGGTAGGCCAATCCGGATTCGTCCTTCTGGATGTCGCCGCGGGCGTACATCAACGGCAGGTCATAGATGCCGACATAGCCGGCAGCGCAGCGGTACAGACCGGGCTCACGCACCGGCCCCATCATGGCCGCGTAAGCGCCATAGCTGCCGCCGTAGATGCAGATGCGTGCCGGGTCGGCGGTGCCCTGGGCGATTGCCCAACGGGTGGCATCGGTGACGTCGTCCTGCATGGCCCTCCCCCACTGCTGCTTTGCCGCCTGGGTGTGCGCACGCCCGTAGTTGGCCGAGCCGCGGTAGTTCACCTGCAACACCGCGTAGCCGGCAGCGGCAAGCATCTGGGCGTCCACGTCGTAGGTGCCGTCGTCGAAGATGCCGATCGGCCCGCCATGCGGCATCACCACCATGGGCAGGCCGGTGGCTGCCTGGCCCGCCGGCAGGGTGAGGAAACCATGCAGGGGCAGCCCATCGCGCGCCTTCAGGCTGACCGGCTGCACCGCAGCGCTCTGTGCCGGATCAATCCAGTCACTGCGGCTGATGAGGTGGCGCGCCTGCTTGTCGATGGTGTCGTACAGATAGAAATCGCCCGGGTTGCGCGCGGAACTGGATTCCACCAGCACCGTGCGCCCATCGCGCGTGCTGGAGGTGATGTAGACCGGGCCGCCCAACCCCGCTTCGAGACTGCGGTACAGGCGCGCATCGGCTGAGGTTTCATCGAAGAAGCGCGTACGTGGGCTGTCACCGAGGAACTCGGCCCCGACCGGAACGCGGGTGCCGGGCCGGAAGATGATCCGATGCGGATCGACCACGTTGTCGCGCAGCACCTCGCGCCGTTGGTTGCTCTGCGGGTCCCAGCTGACGATGGCATCCGGCCCCTCGGCCTGCTCGGTCTGCAGATAGGCCAGTCGCCCATCGTCGGAGAAACCGATCACCGCTTCGATGCGGCCGCTCAGCCTCTCATCGTTCAGCAGTACCCATTCGCTGCTGGCCCCTGCACGGTAATAGAGTTTCCTGCTGGTCTCATTGGCAGCGGTGCCGTAGGCAAAGCGCACCTCGCCCTGGGCATCGGTGGTGAACTGGGCCTGGGCGATCGGCGCCCGCGTCACGGCATTGCGACGGCCGGTGTTGACGTCCATCCGCTCCACCTGGGTGAAGGCGTTGGCAGTGAGCGGCGTGACCTCGACCAGCACGTTGCGGTCATCATCCTTGAGTTCATCGGTAAGGAAGGCGACCACCATGCCGGCCGGCTTGACCTTGATGTTGGTGCCCAGGCCGGTTTCCACCGTGCGGTAGCCCACCAGCAGTTCACCGCCCTTGCCGTCGGCATTGATGCCGAACAGTTCGCCGGTGAGCGAAGGGCGGTCGAGCACGCCGAACTTCTGTGCCATGCCCACCAGCAGCCGTTCGTTGCTGACCCAGTCGAAGGTGTGGGCGTGGTTGTTGCGGGGCGGCCGGAAGGTGCCGACCATCTTCATGTCGGCGATGCGGTAGATCGCCAGTGCGGTGCCCGCCTCGATCGGAACCGTGGCCGCCACGTACTCGCCGCCGGGCGAGATCTTGATGTCGGTGAATGATTCCTGCCGCAGATAGCGATCCAGATCGACCCCGCCGGCCCCCGCCGTCGCCCCTCCCACAGCCGTGCACAGCAGCACGGCAAGCACGATCCTGCGCATTCTTCCCCCTTGGAAACGGACACCTTGTCCGCAGCCCCGATTCTAGGCAGGCAGGCGGGGCATCCGCCAGATGGCAGAAAAGACAACGGCACCGTTGCCGGTGCCGTTGTTGCCACTACCTTGGAGAGAGAGAGTAAGGACGTGGGTTCGGGGGGCGTGCGCCGGGTCAATGGACCCCGCGCACCGCCAGAGTGAGGGCCAGGATGCTGAGGATCACGGCGATGGTGCCATCCAGCACACGCCAGGTGCTCGGCTTGGTGAACAGCGGCGCCAGCAGGCGGGCGCCCAGGCCCTGCGCGGTCAGCCACATGCAGCTGGCGGTGACTACGCCGGCGGCAAAGGCCATGCGCGCATTGCCGAAGTTCTCGGCAATCGAGCCGATCACCATCATGTCCAGCCAGAAGTGCGGGTTGATCAGCGAGAAGCCGACCGCGGCCATCAGCACGGCACGGCGGCTGCCATCGTCGCTGTCTGCCTCGCCCATGCCACCGCCACCGGCGATCGCGCGGCGCGCCGACTTCATCGCATACCAGGCCAGGAACACCACGCCGGTCCAGAGCACGGCGGTGGTCAGCCACGGCAGCGCCGTGGTGAGCGTGCGCAGGCCGGCCACGCTGGCGAAGATGAAGATGGCATCGATGGCCGCACAGGTGGCGACCACCGGCACGATGTGCTTGCGCAGGATGCCCTGGCGCAGGATGAAGGCGCTCTGGGCCCCGACCACGGCGAACAGGCCGATGCCGGTGGCTGCACCAGAGAACCAGGCACCGAGGCCGGTGCTGGCGGAGATGACCGAGAACATGGGATTCACTACCTTGTCTTGCTTGGGGGGACCGGTGCCTCGCGAAGGCGGACAGCACCGGGTACGGGCGCCATTGTCGCGCCGCAACATAAGAAAGACGAGCTAAACTTACTAAACCAACATTAGCGGAGCTTAATTGCCATGCGCATCGACCATGCCCAGCTGCGGGCCCTGGCCGCGGTGATCCGCGAAGGCAGCTTCGACCGCGCCGCGCAGGCGCTCAACGTCACCCCGTCGGCCATCTCGCAGCGGGTGAAGGCACTTGAAGACCGTATCGGCCGCCTGCTGGTGAAACGTGGCACCCCTGCTACCGCCACCGCCGAGGGCCAGCTGCTGGTGCAGCTGGCCGAGCAGACCGCCTTGCTGGAGCACGACGCCCTGCACCGGATGGGCCTGGCCGATGAAGACCTGCCGCAGGCCAGCATCCCGGTGGCGGTGAACCACGACAGTCTGGAGACGTGGTTCCCGCAGGCCGCGCAGCAGTTCGCACAGAACACCGGCACCACGCTCGACCTGCGCGTGGAGGACCAGGACCACACGGTCGAGCTGCTGCGCCAGGGCACCGTGCTGGGCGCGGTGACCACCCTGGATGAGCCGGTACAGGGCTGCCAGATCCATGCACTGGGCAGCATCCGCTACGCCGCCACCTGCACCCCGGAATTCCGCGAGCGCCATTTCGCCAAGGGCGTGACCGCGCAGGCGCTGGCCAGCGCACCGGTGCTGGTATTCAACCGCAAGGACGACATGCAGTCGCGCTTCGCCCGGCGCATGGCCGGCGACGACCTGCCCAGCACCGCGCCCACCTGGTGGATTCCCTCCACCCGTGCCTTCGTGCAGGCCAACCTGGGCGGCCTGGGCTGGACCATGAACCCGCTGCCACTGGTGAAGCGGCATCTGGACGCAGGACGCCTGGTCTACGTGCGCCAGCGCGCATGGGAAGACGTGCCGCTGTACTGGCAGCACTGGAAGGGCGATGTGCAGACCATGGCGCTGCTGACCGCTGCGGTGCTGGAGGCGGCCTCGGCGCTGGTGCGGCAACGGCGCTGAAAAGGAGACGGCGGCGATCACCGCGTCAGTGGCATGAACGCGGTGATCCCCGCCGTCCGCTTTTTATGTAAGCATCGGCGCCAGCGTCAATGGGGGTGGCCGATGGAAACCGAACCGGTATTCCTGCATATCCGCGTGGTGATGGGCATCATCCTGGGCCTGTCGATCACCACCCTGCTGAAAGGGCTGGCACAGGTGATCGAGCACCCGCAGCGGCGCGGCTGCTCGGCCCTGCACCTGTGCTGGGTGGCATGGACACTGGTCTCGCTGGTCACGTTCTGGTGGTGGGAGTTCCGCCTGATCGAAGTACACCGCTGGACCTTTGAAACCTATCTGTTCGTGATCACCTACTGCGCGACCTGGTTCCTGCTGTGCGCGCTGTTGTTCCCCGAAGACCTGCGCGACTACCGCAGCTACGGCAACTACCTGATGCAGCGCAGGCGCTGGATCTTCAGCGTGATCGCGGCACTGACGCTGCTGGACCTGGTGGACACCGCGATCAAGGGCGAAAGCCGCTGGCGGCTGCTCGGCCAGGCCTACCCCCTGCACTCGGCGCTGATGCTGGTGGTGTGCGTGCTGGGCTGGAACCTGCGCAGCGTGCGTAGCCAAGGGGTGCTGGCCGCGCTGGCGCTGGCCTACCAGATCGGCTATTTCGCTGCCGAGTACTTCACCATCGGCAGTGATTGAACCGCGCGGCCGGCCTCCATCCAATCTCCATGCGGCGCGGTGACAATCGAGGGGTTCCGTTCAACCACAGGTTGCCCGCATGACGATCCACTACCGCGATGCCCGTCCCGAGGATTCAGCCGCCTGCATCGAGCTGCGCGGGCGTACCCGCGAAAACGCCTTCAGTGCCGCGCAGCTGGCGGCGCTGGGGATCACCGTGGACAGCTGGGCGGCCGGCATCGCAGGGAGCGATTCGATTGGCCGCATCGCCTGGGAAGACGAACGCATGGCCGGCTACTGCTTTGCCGACCGTGACAGCGGCGAGGTTCTGGTGCTGGCGCTGCTGCCGGAATTCGAGGGGCACGGCATTGGTCGGCAGCTGCTGGATGAGGTGGTGGCATTGACCCGCGAGGCCGGTCACCAGCGCCTGTTCCTGGCCTGCTCGGCCGACCCGCGTTCGCGCTCGCATGGCTTCTACCGGCATCTGGGGTGGCGGCCGACCGGGGAGATCGATGAGGCCGGCGACGAGGTGCTGGAGCTGGTCTGACGGCTCGAGCCGCGGGGCATGGCCCGGCGCTACCGGGATCTGGCTGGCGGACCGGATGCTGCGTTGCATCAAAAACGGACCGGAACCGGTTAGAATCCCATCAGGATGTTGCAAGGCGTTGTTTCTTCACGCTCTTTCCCTGACCCACGCGCATCCTGACCCTCTCCCATCGCCAACGATTCCGCCCCCATGAAGAAATTTGGCAAGGCCCTTCTCGCCCTGCTCGTGCTGCTGTTGCTGGTCGCCGCGCTGTTCCTGTACTGGCCGCTGACCAAGCGCTCGGTGCCCGCCGCCAGCAATGAAAAGCCTGTCGACGTTGTACTGGTCGGCGCCGGCATCATGAGCATCACCCTGGCCACCTACCTGCAGGAACTGCAACCGGACTGGAACATCCAGGTCTACGAACGCCTCGACGGCGTCGCCGGTGAAAGCTCCGACGGCTGGAACAACGCCGGTACCGGCCATTCGGCCTTCGCCGAGCTGAACTACACCCCGGAACTGCCCGACGGCAGCATCGAAACCAAGCGCGCGGTCGGCATCGCCGAATCGTTCGAGGTTTCGCGCCAGTTCTGGTCGCACCAGGTGAAGGAAGGCCGGCTGAGCCAGCCGAGCGACTTCATCAATCCGACCCCGCACATGAGCTTCGTCTGGGGCGATGACAACATCGCCTACCTGCACAAGCGCCAGCAGGCGCTGGTGAAGAATCCGCTGTTCTACGGCATGCAGTACTCCGAAGATCCGGCGCAGATCAAGCAGTGGGCGCCCCTGCTGATGGAAGGCCGCGACCCGAAGCAGAAGGTCGCCGCGACCTGGATGCCGCTGGGCACCGACGTCAACTTCGGTGTCATCACCCGCCAGCTGACCACCGGCCTGCAGCGCAGCCAGAACTTCGGCCTGCACCTGAACCATGAGGTCAGCGCGCTGCGGCAGAACCCGGACAAGAGCTGGAACGTGACGGTGAAGGACCTCAAGGCCGACACCGAAAGCACCACCCGCGCCCGCTTCGTGTTCATCGGTGCTGGCGGTGCCGCGCTGAAGCTGCTGCAGATGTCGGGCATTCCCGAATCGAAGGATTACGCCGGCTTCCCGGTCGGCGGCCAGTTCCTGGCCTTCCAGGGCCAGGACGTGACCTCGCGCCACAGCGTGAAGGCCTACGGCATGGCCGAAACCGGTTCGCCGCCGATGTCGGTGCCGCACCTGGATGCGCGCAAGCTGGACGGCAAGCCGGTGGTGCTGTTCGGACCGTTCGCGCTGTACAGCACCAAGTTCCTCAAGCACGGCTCGTGGTGGGACCTGTATTCGTCGGTCAACCACAACAACGTCGGCCCGATGCTGGAAGTGGGCAAGGACAACCTGGACCTGGTGCAGTACCTGATGGCCCAGGCACGCTTGAACGACGCCGATCGCCAGGCCGAGCTGGTCAAGTACTTCCCCCATGCCAAGCCGGGTGACTGGAAGCTGGTGACCGCCGGCCAGCGTGTGCAGATCATCAAGCGCGACCCGCTGAAGGGTGCGGTGCTGCAGTTCGGCACCGAGATCGTGACCGACAAGGACCACACCCTGGCCGCGCTGCTGGGTGCCTCGCCGGGCGCGTCGACCTCGCCGCCGATCATGCTGGACCTGATGGCCAAGGCCTTCCCGGAACAGATGAAGGCCGGCTGGGAAGCGCGCCTGCGTGAGATCGTGCCGTCCTACGGCCGCAAGCTCAACGAGAGCGCGGCACTGACCAACGAAATCCGCACGCTGACCAGCCAGAGCCTGCACCTGCCGTACCTGGAAGTGCCGGTGGAAGCCGGTGCAAGCCCGGCCGTGGCACCGACCGCGGCCCCGGCTGCGGCGCCGGCCAAGGAAAAGCGCAACGCCAACGAGGAGCTGCAGGCGCTCTAAGCCCGCGGTTACTTCGGCAATGACGGACGGCCACCTTCGGGTGGCCGTTCGCGTTTGCGCGGCGCCACGCCCTGCTGGCTGCCACGAAACCGCTGGTGGATGACGCGAATTGTAATGTTGTTAAGAATTATTTACATTTGCGTCCTGCGCAGTGACCGCGCCGCTCCCAGATGGACCTGATGTGCCCGATGCCGCCGCCCGGGTGCTGGACGACTGTTGCCGCCCCTTCCCCGCCTCCCAGCTTCGAGCCCACCATGCCCCTGTCTTTGCCTACCCGCCTGCCCCGCCGCGCGCTGCTGCCGGCTGCCCTGCTCTCTTCCCTGGCGCTGGCTGCACCGCCGGCCTTCGCCGAGGCTGCAGCCGCCGCCGATGCGTCCGATGCAAAAACCCTGGACCGGGTCAGCGTGCGCGCGGAATCATCCGCACCGCCGTCCAGCACCACCCGCCTGCCGATCACCCTGCAGGAGACTCCGCAGTCGTCCACGGTGATCGGCCTGCAGCGCCTGCAGGACGAATCGCTGTTCAGCCTCAACGACGTCATGCGCAACATCACCGGCGTCAGCGTGTCCTTCTATGACACCCAGCGCCCGCTGTACTACGCGCGCGGTTTTGCCATCACCGACTTCCAGGTGGACGGCATTCCCACCTACAGCGGCTCGACCAACCAGGAGTACGACACCGCCTTCTACGATCGCGTGGAAGTGATCCGCGGTGCCAATGGCCTGCTCAGCGGCGCCGGCGTGCCCTCAGCCACGGTGAACCTGCTGCGCAAGCGCCCGGGCAAGGAATTCGACGCCTCGTTCTCGGTCAGCGCTGGCAGTTGGGACTATCGCCGCATGGAGGCGGACGTGACCGCGCCGCTGACCGCCGATGGCCGCTTCCGCAGCCGCGTGGTCGCCGCCTACACCGATCGTGATTTCTATTACGACCGCTACAAGGAAAACAAGATGGCCGGCATGGCCGTGCTGGAAGGCGATGTGACCGACAGCACCACGGTCACCGTCGGCTACCAGACCCAGGACAACAATCCGGTGGGTTCGACCTGGGGCACCGTGCCGTTCTTCGACAGCCAGGGCAATTTCGCCCATCTGCCGCGCTCGACCAACCTGGCACCGAAATGGAGCTACTGGCAGCGCGAAACCAGCACGGTGTTCGCCAACCTGGAACAGCGCTTCGGCGAGAACTGGCTGCTGAAGATCAACACTGCCTACACCCGTGGCAACGTGCAGAACATGCGCCTGTACGGTACCGGCAATCCAGACCCGGCAACCGGCGCGGGCATCTACCTGCGTACCGCTGCCGGTGATTCGGAAGATACCCGCCGCAATGTCGATGCCTACCTGACCGGCACCTTCAACCTGTGGGGCCGCGAGCACGATGTGACCGTGGGCGCGCAATGGGCCGACCTGGAGGCCACCACCAACACGCTGGCACTGAACTACCCGCGCGACTGGGCCACCTGCGGCCGTGAGCGCTGCTACTACATCCCCAACGTGCATACCTGGGATGGCGACATCTCCGAGGTGACCTACACCCTGACCGGCGCGCGCCGCGTGGCCAAGACCACGCAGAGTGGTTTCTACGTGGCCACCCGCCTGCGCCTGGCCGATCCGCTGGCGCTGATTGCCGGTGCACGCCTGAGCCGCTGGCAAACCCTCAGCCGCTCGTACAACGCGGCCGGTGCATATACCGGCACCAGCGGCGCCTACAAGGTCAGCGACGAAGTCACTCCCTACGTGGGCCTGGTCTACGACATCACCCCGAACGTTGCTGCCTACGCCAGCTACACCGAGATCTTCAACCCGCAGAACAACAAGGACCGCAACGAGAACCTGCTGGCGCCGGTGCAGGGTTCGAACCTGGAAGCGGGCCTGAAGACGCAGTGGTTCGACGGCCGCCTGACCGCCAACGCGGCCATCTTCGAAGCCAAGCAGGACAACTACGCGGTGCGCGACATGGGCGTGCCGGAAGGCTCGCTCAGCGACGGCAGTTCGGCCTTCATCGGCGTCAACGGCACCAAGGCCCGCGGTTGGGAAGTGGACGTCAACGGCGAGATCCTGCCGGGCTGGACGGTCAATGCCGGCTACACCCATGTCAAGGTGACCCGCGCCGCCACCGACCTGCTGTATGCCAACCCGGCCGAGAACCTGCTGCAGCTCAATACGCAGGTGCAGCTGCGCGGCGCACTGGAACGCCTGAGCGTGGGTGCCGGCGTGCAGTGGCAGAGCAGCGTGCAGGGATACAACATTCCCTATCCGGTGGGCGCAGGTACAACGGTGACGGTGAACCAGCCGGCCTATGCGCTGGTGCAGTTCAACGCCAACTACCGCATCAGCGACAACTGGACGGCGACGCTGAGCGTGCGCAATGCGCTGGACAAGACCTACTGGGCCAACCTGGACTACAACAACTACGGCGAACCGCGCTTCGTCGCGGCCAGCCTGCGCTGGAAGTTCTGAGGCGCGCTGGAAAGCCGGTGGGTGCCGGGTGGGTGCCGACCGTTGGTCGGCACGCCCTTCGCCCTGCTCCGCCACGACCAACGGTCGTGGCCTACCTGAATGGGCCCGCCTTCGCGCGGGCCCTTCTTTTTGCTGCGCCGCGGGTTGCATACCCGTCCATAATTATGGCGTAATTACCCCAACCTCATCCGGATCTCTGTCGATGAACCGCAGTTGGGATACACGGGAACGCAGCCGCCAGGCCCGCCTGGAACGCGCCGCGCCATGGGCCAGGGGCCGCGAGGTCGCCGCCGGCGATATCGCCGAGCTGCTGCACGCGCTGCTGGAACCGGGCGACAAGGTCTGCCTGGAGGGCAACAACCAGAAGCAGGCCGATTTCCTCGCCCAGGCGCTGGCCGATCTGGACCCGGCGAAGGTGCACGACCTGCACATGGTGCAGTCGGTGCTGTCGTTGCCCTCGCACCTGGATGTGTTCGAGCGCGGCATCGCCTCGAAACTGGACTTCTCCTTCTCCGGCCCGCAGTCGGTGCGGCTGGCCAACCTGGTGGCTGAAGGGCGCATCCAGATCGGTGCCATCCACACCTACCTGGAACTGTTCGGCCGCTACTTCATCGACCTGACCCCGCGCGTGGCGCTGGTCGCCGCACAGGCCGCCGACCGCGACGGCAACCTCTACACCGGCCCCAACACCGAAGACACTCCGGTAATCGTGGAAGCCACCGCGTTCGGCGGCGGCATCGTGATTGCCCAGGTCAACGAGATCGTCGACACCCTCCCCCGCGTCGATATCCCCGCCGACTGGGTCAACTTCGTGGTGCAGGCACCACGCCCGAACCACATCGAACCGCTTTTCACCCGCGACCCGGCGCAGATCTCCGAGATCCAGGTGCTGATGGCGATGATGGCCATCAAGGGCATCTACGCCGAGTACGGGGTGAACCGGCTCAACCATGGCATCGGCTTCGATACCGCGGCGATCGAACTGCTGCTGCCGACCTACGCCGAATCGCTGGGGTTGAAGGGAAAGATCTGCCAGCACTGGGCGCTCAATCCGCATCCGGCGTTGATTCCGGCCATCGAATCGGGCTTCGTCAAATCGGTGCACTCGTTTGGTTCGGAGCTGGGCATGGAAAAGTACATCGCCGCGCGCGGCGATGTGTTCTTCACCGGTGCCGATGGCTCGATGCGCTCCAACCGCGCGTTCTCGCAGACGGCAGGGCTGTATGCCTGCGACATGTTCATCGGCTCCACGCTGCAGATCGACCTGCAGGGCAACAGTTCCACTGCCACCCGCGACCGCATCGCCGGCTTTGGTGGTGCACCGAACATGGGCTCGGATGCGCGTGGCCGCCGCCACGCCAGCCAGGCCTGGATCAAGGCCGGGCAGCAGGCGGCGCGACCGGGCGAGATGCCGCGTGGGCGCAAGCTGGTGGTGCAGATGGTGGAAACCTTCCGCGAGCACATGGCACCGGCGTTCGTCGAGCGCCTGGATGCGTGGGAACTGGCCGAGCGCGCAGCCATGCCGTTGCCGCCGGTGATGATCTACGGCGACGACGTCAGCCATGTGCTGACCGAAGAAGGCATTGCCAACCTGCTGCTGTGCCGCAGCCCGGAAGAGCGCGAACAGGCGATCCGCGGCGTGGCCGGCTACACCACGGTGGGCAGGGGCCGCGACCGCGCGATGGTGGAAAACCTGCGCGACCGTGGCGTGATCCGTCGCCCGGACGATCTGGGCATCAACGTGCGCGATGCCAGCCGCGATCTGCTGGCCGCACGCTCGGTGAAAGACCTGGTGCGCTGGTCCGGCGGTCTGTACGACCCGCCCAAGCGCTTCCGCAACTGGTAAGGGGCACGCGATGGAAACCCTCGACTATCGATTCGACGGCACGACGCCGGTGCACTTCCCCAGCGATGCGGTGCTGGTGGGCGTGCTGGCATCGGGCAATCTGGAAATCCTGCTGGAACCGGCAGCGCTGGACGGTGCGATGACGGTACGCATCATCACGGCCGCACGCGGCTTTGGCACGGTGTGGCAGGCGGTGATCGCCGACTTCGCCCATCGCCACCCACTGCGCGATGTGCGTGTTTCGATCAACGATGCCGGGGCCACGCCGGCGGTGGTCAGCCTGCGCCTGGACCAGGCGGTGGAAACCCTGCGCGCCGGAGGCCAGCCATGAACCTGGCCCCGCGCCACAGCTATTACGAAGCCGATGCCCGTGCACGCATCGCTGGCCTGCTGGACGCCGGCTCGTTCCAGGAACTGCTGGGTCCGGCCCGACGTGTCATCAGCCCGCACCTGGCACAACTTGATCAACCCGCCGCGTTCGACGATGGCATCGTCGTCGGCGAGGGAATACTGCATGGCAGGCGGGTGCTGCTGGCGGCACAACAGGGCGAGTTCATGGGCGGCGGCGTTGGCGAGGTACACGGTGCCAAGCTGACCGGCCTGCTGCGCCGTGCGGCCGAAACACGACCCGACGGCGTGCTGCTGCTGCTCGATACCGGCGGCGTGCGCCTGCATGAAGCCAATGCAGGGTTGATCGCCATTTCCGAGATCATGCGCGCCACCCTGGCGGCGCGTGCGGCAGGTGTGCCGGTGATCGCGTTGATCGGCAGCGGCAACGGTGCGTTCGGCGGCATGGGCATCGTCGCTCGCTGCTGCACCACGGTGATCATGTCCGAAGAGGGACGGCTGTCGCTGTCCGGGCCGGAAGTGATCGAAACGGTGCGTGGCGTGGAGGAATTCGACTCGCGCGATCGTGCGCTGGTATGGCGGGTGACCGGGGGCAAGCACCGCTACCTGATCGACCAGGCCCAGGTGTTGGTGCCCGATGCGATCAGCGCCTTCAGCCAGGCCGCGTTCGATGCCCTGCAGGTGGACAGCGCCGAGGCCGACACCGATACCGCGCTGGCGGCCCTTCAGGCCCGCCATGCCGCGTTGAAGGCGCGCGTGGAGGCCTGGGGTGACTGCACCGATGGCCTGCAGATCTGGGCACGCCAGGGCATTGCCGATCCGGAGCGCCTGCCGCTGCTGGAAACCGATGCTTTCCTTGCCGCCACCGCGTCCCGGAGCCTGCCATGACCGCGCCACTGCAGCCCCTGCTCGACGCCTTGTTCCCGCGTGGCCATGCCATCGCGGTGAACGATTCGGTGCTGACCGGTACGGCCACCACCGACGATGGCGAGGTGACGGTGATCGGTACCACCGACAGGATCGAGGTCGGCGTGGACCACGCATTGACCCTGGCCGATGCGGTGCTGGCCAGCACCGCCGCCTACCCGCAGCGCCCCATCGTGATGCTGGTCGACACCGCAGGCCAGCGCCTGGCCCGTCGTGATGAACTGCTGGGCATCAACGGCTACTTCGCCCATCTGGCACAGACGCTGGACCTTGCCCGCCGACGCGGCGCGCGCCTGGTCACCCTGGTCTACGGCGAATCGGTCAGCGGCGGCTTTCTTTCGTTCGGCCTGATGGCCGACCACATCCATGCGCTGCCCGATGCACAGGTGCGGGTGATGGACCTGCGTGCGATGGCACGGGTGACCAAGCAACCGCTGGAAAAGCTGCAGGCGCTGAGCCAGACTTCGCCGGTATTCGCGCCAGGCGTGGAGAACTACGTGGCGATGGGTGCGGTGACCTCGCTGTGGGATGGCGACCTCGCCCAGCACCTGCAACAGGCACTGCGCACGCCCGCCAGCGGCGACCAGCGCGCCGCCCTCGGTGCCGAACGCGGCGGGCGCCGTCTGGCAGCGCAGGTCGCCCACGCAGTGAGCCGCGGCGATGCCTGACCACCCCGCCCGCCATACGCTGGTCTGGCTGCCGGTCCATGCCGGTTGGCGTGCCGATGTGGCCGCGCATGAGCCGCGCCTTTCGGCGTGGTTCGCGCAGGGGCTGCCAGCGATGGTGGCACGACGTGCGGCCGATGATCCTGATCCACGCCTGCGCTTGGGCGTGCCGCTGCCCCCAGCCGAGGGCAAGCAGCGTCTGGCGCTGCGCGTTGCGCGGCAGGACATCGGGCAGCTGCAGGCACCACCGGCACTGAGCGACGTGCTGGCAGCCGCCGGGTGCCGGATTCCACTGCCCTGGCATGCGCCGCTGCTGGCACTGGCGGCGCTTGCGCCGGCACGTGTGTTCGGTGCGTTCGCCTGGCAGCACCTGACCGGCCTTGACTACGTGCAGCCGCGTTCGGACATCGACCTGTTGTGGCAGGTGGTCGACGCCGCGCAGGCCGACGCACTGGTCGCGCAGTTGCAGGCGTGGGAGGCCCGCCACCCGCATCGCATCGATGGTGAACTGTGCCTGGTCGATGGTGGCGCGGTGAACTGGCGCGAGTACGCAGGATGCAGCCGCGAGGTGCTGGTGAAGCGGATTGACGGCGCTGCGCTGGAGCCGCGCGCATCGCTGTTCAATCCTGCCCGGGTTGCCGCATGAGCGCCGTGCGCTGCCTGCCTGCTGCGCGGACCACGCCGGTGGACTGCGCGCGCATCGGTCGTCTGGCCGTCGCCAGCCTGCACAGTGAACTGGCCTGTGCGCCGAAGCCCGGCCTGGTCACCCCGTTCGACACCGGCAGCCATGACGACATGGATGCCGCTACCTTCCTGCGCAGCCTGTTCGCGCTGCGGCACTACTTCACCGCCATGGCGCGGGAAGGCGCCGCAGGGGCGAGTTTTGACGTGCTGCGCGCGCATGGCATCGCGGCCGAAGCGACCATGCTGCGCGCCACCGGCGGCATCAATACGCACCGTGGTGCGATCTTCAGCCTGGGCCTGCTGGTGGCAGCGTCCGCAGGCTGCCGACGCGTGCACGGACACCCGGCAACCGCTGCGCAGGTATGCCTTGCCGTTGCGCAGTGGAAGCAGGCACTTGGCGCAGCGCCGCTGGACCCGCACAGTCCCGGCCAGCGCGCGCGCGCGCTGCACGGCGTGGCCGGCGTGCGCGAACAGGCGATGGACGGCTATCCGATCCTGCGTGAACTGGCCTTGCCCGCCCTGCGGCATGCGCTGGACAACGGCCTGCCGCACGAAGCCGCGCAGTGCCACACGCTGATGCAGCTGGTCGCGCAGGTGGACGACCTCAACCTGCTTCACCGGGGTGGACTTGAGGGTCTGCGCTGGGCGCAGCAGCAGGCCGCCGCCTTCGTTTCCTCGGGTGGCGCCTTCGCACCGGGTTGGCGTGTGCGCCTGCAGTGCATCGGCGAGGCATTCGCCGCGCGCCGGCTGAGCCCCGGCGGCAGCGCCGATCTGCTGGCCTGCGCGTGGTTCCTGCTGCGGCAGGAGGTGGCATGAGCCTGGCCCTGCTCT
Organism: Stenotrophomonas sp. STEN046; assembly: GCF_056759755.1. NCBI lineage: Bacteria > Pseudomonadati > Pseudomonadota > Gammaproteobacteria > Lysobacterales > Lysobacteraceae > Stenotrophomonas > Stenotrophomonas sp. STEN046. Next base: position 60,484 of record NZ_JBRRDR010000010.1, on the reverse strand, counting down.
GCCCCGGACAAGGCGCGCAGCACCCTGCGATGTTCGACCGCGTCCGCGATGTGGTCGCCGCGCGCGGTGTGCTGGATGCCGCCAGCCACGTGCTGGGCCGTGATGTGCTTGCCGCTGCATGCGCGGAGGACCGCTTCGACAACGCGCAGGCGCAACCACTGCTGTGTGCGGCCAGCCTGGCGCATTGGCAGGGACTGCGCGACAACCTGCCAACACCCACCGTGCTGGCCGGCTACAGCATCGGCGAACTGGCAGCGCATGCCATCGCCGGCAGTTTTGATGCGGCAACCTGCCTGGCGTTGTCGGCGCAGCGTGCGGCGCTGATGGATGCAGCAGGCCCGGCCGACGCGGGCATGCAGGCGGTGCTTGGCCTGGATCGCCCTACGCTGCAGCCGCTGTGCCAGGCCCATGGCGTGCACGTGGCCATTGCCAATGGCCATGACCATTTCATCGTGGCTGGCAGCTTGCCGGCGCTGCGGCGGTTGACCACCGCAGCCCTGTCACTGGGTGCCGAAGCAAAGCCATTGCCGGTGCATGTGCCTGCACATACGCCGCTGCTGTCGGCCGCCGTGCAGCCGTTTGCCTCGGCACTGCAGGCTGTCCCGCCAATGGCACCGCACCTGCCGTTGCTGGCTGGCATCGACGCGCGCCCGGTACGCGACAGCGTGGCCGTGGTGCATACGCTGTCGGCGCAACTGGCGCAGACCATCGAGTGGGCGCAGGTGATGCGCCAGGCGTTCGAACGCGGTGCACGGGTGTTCCTGCAGCTGGGGCCGGGCAACGCGCTGGCACGCATGGTCGCACCGGCCTACCCGTGCTGCGAAGTCCGTGCCGTCGAGGATTTCCAGAGCCTGGACGGCGCTGCGGCCTGGGTCCGCAACGCGCTGGAGAGGCTGCAGTAACGGGTTTGAGCAGTACGTAACGCGCAGTACGCAACAGGCCATACCCCGGGATGGCGGGCTTCCATCCGTGCAGTACGCGAATCAGGTGTCTGGGAGGGCGCATGAGTCCACAAATTGCAACGATCATCGGTCTGGTGATCATGTTCATCGTCGCCACCGCCATGCCCATCAACATGGGCGCGGTTGCCTTCGCGCTTGCCTTCATCGTTGGTGGCCTGTGGGTCGACATGGGCGGCAAGGAAGTGCTGGCCGGGTTCCCGGGTGATCTGTTCCTTACACTCGTCGGCATCACCTATCTGTTCGCCATCGCGCAGAAGAACGGCACCATCGACCTGCTGGTGCACTGGGCGGTCAAAGCGGTGCGCGGACATATCGTGGCCATCCCGTGGGTGATGTTCGTGATCACCGCGGTGCTGACCGCCTTCGGCGCGCTCGGCCCGGCAGCGGTGGCGATCATCGGCCCGGTCGCGCTGCGCTTTGCCAAGCAGTACAACATCAACCCGTTGATGATGGGCCTGCTGGTCATCCACGGTGCACAGGCCGGTGGCTTCTCGCCGATCAGCGTGTACGGCAGCATCACCAACGGCGTGGTGCAGAAAGCCGGGCTGGACGTGACCGAGATGGCGGTGTTCCTGACCAGCCTCGGCTTCAACTTCATGATGGCCACGATCTGCTTCCTTGCCTTCGGTGGCATCGCGCTGCTGCGTCGCGGTTCGATCACCGCAACCGCTGCGCTGGGTAACGCGGAGCTGGCGATGGCTGGCGGCCCACAGGCTTCGTCGCGGCAGTTCGCCATCGAGGGTCACGGTGCACTGGTCGCTGCCGGCGGCGGCACCCTGTCCAACGACCCGGTCGCGCTGGATGCCGTGGGCCTGACCCGCGAGCGCTTGTTCACCCTGGTCGGCCTGCTCGGCCTGGGCGTCGCGGCGCTGATCTACAACCTCAACGTTGGCCTGGTCTCGATCACCGTCGCCGTGGTGCTGGCGCTGCTGTCGCCGCAGAGCCAGAAGGGTGCGGTGGATGGCATCAGCTGGTCGACGGTGCTGCTGATCTGCGGCGTGGTCACCTATATCGGTGTGCTGGAACATGCCGGCGCGGTGGATTTCATCGGCCATGGTGTTTCCAGCATCGGCATCCCGCTGCTGGGCGCGCTGCTGGTCTGCTACGTGGGCGGCATCGTGTCTGCGTTCGCATCGTCGGCTGCGGTGCTGGGCGCCACCATCCCGCTGGCGGTGCCGTTCCTGATGCAGGGTCACCTGAGCGCGGCCGGCGTGATCTGCGCGCTGGCGGTGTCGTCCACCATCGTCGATGTCAGCCCGTTCTCGACCAACGGCGCACTGGTGGTGGCCTCGGCGGCGAAGGAAGAGCGCGAAACGCTGTTCCGCCGCTTCCTGGTCTACAGCGGCCTGGTGGTGGCGTTCGGTCCGCTGCTGGCCTGGCTGGTGTTCGTGGTGCCGGGCTTGTTTTAAATGACATGGGGTTGTGCGGGCCTGGGGCGGGCACTACCTGGCGTTACACTTCATACATGGCCATCGCTCCTGCTCCGCGTTCACCGAAGAAGCGTGCACCTCTGTATGAAGAGGTGGCCGAACGGGTGCGCGAGCGCATCTACGACTACCGCCTGCCACCGGGCGAGTGGATCGATGAGCCGGCGTTGTGCGCGGAACTGGGGATCAGCCGCACCCCGCTGCGCGAGGCGCTGAAGCTGCTCGCCGCCGAAGGCCTGGTGCAGATCGATGCCGGGCGCGGAGCGCGGGTCACCCGGCTCACCCTGGAAGACCTCAACCAGTTGTTCCCGGTGATGGCGATGCTGGAAGGCCGCTGCGCGCACGAGGCGGTCAAGCACATCGACGATGCCGGCGTGCAGCAGCTGGAAGACCTGCACGCGGCCATGGAATCCGCAGCGGCCGAGGGCAACATCGCCGAGTACTACCGCAACAACTACCTGATCCACGAGACCGTGCAGCACTACGCCGGCAACCCGTGGTTGATCCGCATCACCCACGACCTGCACCGCATCCTGAAGATGCATCGCGGCCGCCAGTTGCTGACCCCGGGGCGCACGGCGCAATCGCTGGCCGAACACCAGGAGCTGATGGACTGCTTCCGCCGTCGCGACGCGGCAGGCGCCGAACGCACGATGGAACGGCATCTGCTCAGCCAGGGCCAGGCGTTGGCTGCGTATGTCGCCAGTGGCGGTTTGTTGAACGTGCCCGCACCGCTACCGACCCAGGGCGGAAGCTGAGTTCATGGGGTTGCCGGCCAGCGGCCGGCACTATCCCCGCAAGGTCAGGTCACCGTAGTGCCGGCCGCGGGCCGGCAATCTGGAACCCCGCCTCAGTCGCCGCCGCAGCTGCCGCCGTCACCGCCCCCACCGCTGTCGCCGCTGCTGCAGTCCGAGCTGCTGTAGCTGTGATGACTGTGGCTGTCGCCGGAATAGCCGCCGGAGAAATCGGCGGGCCCACCGCCACTGCCATCGCCCCGCCCGGCTGAGCCATCGGCGGTGGCCATCGCCATGCACAGGATCGCCCCGACCAGCGGCAGCAGCCAGACCACCAGCAGCTGCCCGGCGCGGCTGCTGACCGGAAGGTCGTCGCGCCCCAGCACCACGAAGCTGGCCACCAGGTTCAGCCCCAGCACCAGGGCAATCAGGACGAGGGTCACAGCCAGCATGGCGCAGTTCCTTGCGACGGGTTCGGGCCCGCAGACGATACCACCGCCGCCGGTTCGCCCTGCCTGTCATGAAGATGGGACAATGTGGGGCGCGCCGGCCTACCTGCAAGGCCGCCGGCCCCCCTGCACCACACGGAAGAAGAAGAACAACAACATGCTGAAAGTCATTTTCGATACGGACCCGGGCGTCGACGACGCACTGGCCCTGCTGTACCTGCACAAGCACCCGCAGATCGACCTTATCGGGGTTACCACCACCTTCGGCAATGCATCGGTGGAATCGACCACCCACAACGCGCTGTACCTGAAGCAGGCCTGGGGCTTCACCGCCCCGGTCGCGCGCGGTGCCGAAGGCCCGCTGCAGCCCGAAGCCACCCCGGAAGCCTGGCCGGTGCACATCCACGGCCACAACGGCCTGGGCAACCACCCGGTGCCCGACGCCCTGGACGTGGCGGCGGATGCGCGCCCGGCGGCCCAGCTGATCATCGACCTGGTCCGCGCCCATCCGGGCGAAGTGACCCTGGTGGCAGTCGGCCGCATGACCAACCTGGCCCTGGCCCTGCAGCAGGCCCCTGACATCGCCGGCCTGGTGCGCGGCGTGGTGCTGATGGGCGGCGCTTTCCACGTCAACGGCAACATCACCCCGGCCGCCGAGGCCAACATCTGGGGCGATGCCGAAGCGGCCGACATCGTGTTCACCGCCAACTGGCCGGTGACCGCCATCGGCCTGGACGTGACCACCCGCGTTGAAATGAACCGTGACGGCCTGGACAAACTGGCCACCATCGGTGGAGCCGATGCCGAACTGGTGCGTGCGCTGTCGCAGGACTACGTGGACTTCTACCTGCAGGCCGGCCACAAGGGCATGGTCGTGCATGACTGCTGCGCCTGCATCGCGCTGACCCGCCCGGAACTGTTCCAGTTCGAGCGCGCCAGCGTGCGCGTGGCCACTGATGGTGTTGCCCGCGGCATGACCATTCCCAAGCCGGAAGGCATGGGCTTCGGCCCCAGCGTGTGGGACGGCCATGTGCTGCAGTCGGTGGCCATCGGCGTGGATGCGGCCGCTGTACTTGCAGACATCGAGCAGACCCTGGCGGTCTGAATGCTCACCCGCCCCGCGAACCGGGGCGGGTCCTGGGCGCCGTCTCCGGCAGCGTCCACAGCACCGGCAGCACCAGCACCGCCACCAGCGCGATCATCGCCCCTGGCGCTGCCGCCCAGCCACTGCGTTCCACCCACCATTGCGCCAGCCACGGCGTCGCCCCGCCGAAGACGGCGGTGGCCATGGTCACCCCCAGTGCCAGCCCACTGACCCGGCCCTCGCCGGGGAACTGCTCGGCCGTGGCCGGTGCTGCCACCGCGCTGATGCCGCCGGCCACGCAGGCCAGCACCACCGCCGCCAGCGCGATGCCCAGGGGGGCGGCATCGGCCATCCACGCGAACATCGACAACGGCAACAGCGCTGCCAGCACGGTCAGCCCCAACAGCAGCGGGCGGCGCCCGAAGCGGTCGGACAAGGCACCGCACAACGGGGTGATCGCGATCACCGCCACCGCCGCGACCGTCGACAGCCACAACGCATCGCCCTCGTCGTGGCCCTGCGCGTGCAGGAACGCGGGTACATAGGTGATGCCCACGTAGTAGGTGATCGAGCCCAGCGCGGATATCGCAAAGGTGCGCGCAACCGCGCCCGGATGATTGCGCAGCACATGCCGCAACGGCGTGGCCGGGATGCTGCCTTCGCGACGCTGGCGTTCGAACTCCGGCGATTCATGCATGCCTGAGCGCGCGATCAGGATCACCAGTGCCAGTGCCGCGCCAAAGAAGAAGGGAATACGCCAGCCCCAGCTGTCCAGCTGCGGAGTGGGCAGCAGCGCAACAGTGACCGCCGAGATCGCCACCGCCAGCAGCGCGCCCACCTCACTGGCGGCCGAGGCCAGCGAAGTGACCAGGCCACGTCGCCGCACCGGTGCGCTTTCCAGCAGATAGGCGACCACGCCGGTGTATTCGCCGCCCACGGAAAAAGCCATCACACAGCGCAGCACCAGCAGCAGCACGCCGGCGGTTGCGCCTGCGGTGGCGGCGGTCGGCAACAGCGCGGTGGCAAGCATTGCCGCGGCCATCAGGGCCATCGATGCAAGCAGCATCCAGCGCCGGCCAAGCCGGTCACCCAGATGGCCAAAGCACAGCGCACCCAGCGGGCGCATCAGATAGGACACCGCGAACCCGGCCAGGGTCACCAGCATTGCCTCCTGGCCGCCGCCGAAAAACACCCGCGACAGCACCGTGGCGAAGTACAGGTACAGGGTGAAGTCGTACCACTCCACCACGGTGGACAGCCCAGCCACCCACATCGAGCGCTGCCGCGTGGCGGTCATTGCATGTTTTCCTTCATGGCCGCAGCGTGTCATGGCCATGGTGACGATGCGGTGGACCCATGCCCTGCTCAGCCGCCTGGCGAACGGCCAGCGGGGGCCGGTTGCATGTACTGGGTCTGGTGGCCGGTGAAGCGCTCGCCATCGAAGCCAAAGCAGAAGCGCCCCTCCTCGAACACGCGGTAGACCAGCAGCGAACCGTTGAGGCAGAACTGCTGCTGGTCCACGCCGGTTTCCAGTGTGCCGTAGCCGGTGGCTTCGCCGCCGTCCATCGCCGGCCCGGTGAACGCATCGATCGGCAGCGGCGTGGCCCTGCCGGTGCGGGTATCGACAAGCACCAGCGAGCGCTGGAAGTACTCGGGCCGCTCGTCGATCTGCACCAGCAGATAGTGCTGCTGGAAGTTGGGCGCCTGGTGCTGAAGGGCATCTTCGATCAGGACACGATGCGCCGCATCGCAGAAGTCGACCGGGCTGTAGCGATAGCTGCAGCCGTCGTGGTCGTACGGAAGATGGATGCCGGCATAGCGGACCGGAGCATCACTGCCCACCACGTCACCCGGCTCGGGCGTACTGCACAGCAGCCAGGAATACGCTGGGTCTTCCGGATCGGACATCAGTTTCGGTTCGCGGCCATTGTCGTAGTCCGCACCGCCGTCGAAGGCCTGCCCGAACTGCTGCTGGACGATCGGCCGCGCCTTCTCCAGCGGCAGGCCGATCTTCGCTCCGCGGAACGATACGAAGGTCATCGTCGGCAGGATCACTTCTTCCACCGGCAGTCCCTTCCATGTCCCGCGCACGCAGAACGTGGCGATCTCGTTCTCCGCATCCACCCTGCACGGCTGCGGTGCATGCGCAGCCAGCCAGGGGTGCGACGGACGCCCGGCCGGTTGATCGATGTACCACCCCTGCAACGCACAGGTGGGCAGGACATCGAGCAAGGGAGAGAGATCGGCGACGGTCGCAGGCGCCTCGATCGGCACAGCCGCAGCCGTGCTCTCGGCGGCGGCCTGCGGCGTGCGCTGGCAGGCCGCCAGCAGCATCACGGCGACAAGCAGCAGGGCGTGTTGCACGTGCGCGGTTGAGAAAGGCGTTCCCTGCATTGCGAGCTTCCTTGTTTCAGCATCCAACGATGATCGCCGATCCGGGTCCATCCAGGCATGCAGCAGCTCCACGCCATGCGGGGATGACCGGCAATCGGCTCAATGCGCTTTGCCGCTGCCAGCGACATCCGCACCTGGCAACTGCAGCACCGCCTGCAGGCCGCCACCTTCGCGGTTGTGCAGCCGCAGCGAGCCGCCGAGCGACTGCGCCAGCTGCACGGCAATGGCCAGGCCCAGGCCGGTGCCGCCCGTATCGCGGTTGCGTGAGCTTTCCAGCCGATGGAAGGGCGCCAGCACCGCCTGCAACTGGTCTTCGGGAATGCCGGGGCCGCGGTCGGATATGCTGATCCACACCCTGCCCGCCTCATCGCGGCCGGCATCGATCTGCGCACTTCCCGCATAGCGCAGGGCGTTGTCGACCAGATTGCCGACCACCCGCCGCAGCGGCTGCGGCCAGGTCTGCACGATCAGCCCGCCGTCGGCCCCACCGCTGACCGGTTTGCCCATGTCTTCATAATCACCGACCACACTGGCCAAAAACGCGCCCAGATCCATCGACACCGGCGCACCACTGGCCACATGGCTGCTGCGCGCGTAGGCCACGCCTTCGCGTACCAGCTGTCCCAGATGATCCAGGTCGGTCAGCAGGCGCTGCTGGGTGGCATCCTCGGGCAGGGTCTCGACCCGCAGCTTCATCCGCGTGATCGGCGTCTGCAGATCATGCGAGATCGCCGCCAGGATCTGCAGGCGCTCACTGACATGGCTACGAATGCGCAACTGCAGTGCATTGAGCGCCGCGGCGGCAGTGCCTACCTCTGCAGGTCCATCTTCGGGCAGCGCCGCCCCGTCCTGGCCCGGTTGCAGCTGCGCCACCGCGTGCGACAACTGCGCCAGCGGCCGCATCGCCAGCCGCACTGCCAGCCATGCGCACAGCAGCAGCAACGCCAGCTGCACCAGCAGCACCGCCGGCAACCAGCGCGCCAGTGGCAGTCCAGAGGGAGTGACCTCGATGGTCAGCGGCGTGCCATCGTGCAGGCGCAGTTCCACTTCGAATCGCTCGGGCATGCGCGCGACCTGCCGCGACTGCAGCGGGTAGCGGTGCTGCAGGCTGTCATCGATGATCGCGGTCACCTGCCTTGCACGATCGGTCTCCAGCGCGGGGCCAGCCGCAGCCGGGCGCAGCAGATAGCGGTAGGTACGCCGTTCCAGCCGCGGCACCCATGCTTCGCGTTCGCTGGCCGGCAGATGCTCCAGCAGGGCCACACTCACGGCGACGTCCTCGTCCAGGTTGCGCAGCATCATGCTGCGCGTGGCCTGGTAGCGCTCGAAGAACAGCAGGCCGAACGAAAGCGCATGGGCCAGGACCAGCCCGCCCAGCAGCAACAGCAGCAGCCGCGCCGACAGCGTGCGCGGCCACGGCAGGCGACGCGCGGCGGCGTTCATTCCTGCGGCCCCAGCATCTGCACCGGCATGCTGAACACATAGCCTTCGCTGCGCACGGTCTTGATGTAGGTGGGCTCGCGCGCGTCGTCGCCCAGGCGCTGTCGCACGCGGCTGACCAGCAGATCGATGGACCGGTCGAACAGCTCGGCGTCGCGGCCCTGGGTCAGGCTCAGCAGCTGGTCGCGGCTGAGCACGCGGTTGGCGTGGTCGAGGAACACGCGCAGCAGGCGGAACTCGGCGCCGCTGAGCGGATAGGCGGTGTCCTGCGCATCCAGCAGGTGCCGCGCGGTGGTATCCAGCCGCCACTCACCGAAGGCCAGCTGGCGCCCGGCTTCGGTCACCTGCAGGTTCGGCGGCAGCATCTGCGTGCGGCGGATCACCGCGTTGATGCGGGCCAGCAGTTCGCGCGAGGAGAACGGCTTGGTCACATAGTCGTCGGCGCCCATTTCCAGCCCGATGATGCGGTCGGTTTCATCATCGCGTGCGGTCAGCAGCACCACCGGCACCGCGCGATGCTTGCCGGCGCGCAGGTTGCGGCACAGGCTCAGGCCATCTTCACCGGGCATCATCACGTCCAGCACCACCAGGTCGACAGCGTGGGTATCCATCAGCGTGCGCATGGCGCGGCCGCCATCGGCCTGGCTGACGCGCAGTCCATTGCGCTGCAGGTAATCGGCCAGCATCTGGCGGATCTCGCTGTCGTCGTCGACGACAAGGATATGCGGTACGTGATTCATCGCGTTCTCGGTGAAGGCAGGGACAGGGCCGCACGGCGCGGCCATGGTAGCGCGGCTCAGGGGCTGGCCAGCAGGCGCTGGATCTCGCTTTCGGTACGTGCGTAATCACCTTCACCGTAGTGGCGGTAGACCACCCGTCCCTGGCGGTCGACCAGGTACAGCGCCGGCCAGAAGCGGTTGCCCCATGCATTCCAGATCCGGTACTGGTTGTCCTGCACCACCGGCCAGGTGATATCCAGCCGCTGGATGGCACGGCGCACATTGCCCGGCAGTCCTTCATAGGCGAATTCCGGGGTATGCACGCCGATCACCTGCAGGCCCTGCGCCGCGTAACGGCGGTGCCATTGATGCACGTAGGGCGCCACGTTGAGGCAGTTGCTGCAGGTGTAGGTCCAGAACTCGACCAGCACCACCTGCCCTCGCAGCTGCTGGAGCGTGACCGGTGGACTGTTGTGCCACGGCCCATCGCCCTGGAAGCCGGCCGGCGGCGCCGCCTCGGCAGGCTGCGCGCCGGCTTCGGGGCTCGGCCAGGCCAGCAGCACGCCCGCACCGCCGCACAGGGCCAGCAGCAGCGGCAGCGCGTATGCGCGAACGCGTGCCATGTCAGCCTCCCTGCTCGGCCAGCGGCAGTTCGGCCGGCTTCACCCCGGCCGCTTCAAGGATGCTGTCGGCGACCTGTGCAGGGTGCGAGAGCAGCGACACGTGACTACTGCCGATCGACTGTACCTGCGCGCCGATGCGGCGTGCGGTGGCCGCCTGCAGCTGTGGCGACAGCATGCGGTCATCGCGGCTGATCACATACCAGCTAGGCTTGCTGCGCCATGCCGCTGCGCTCACCGCCTCGCCCAATGCGCTGGCCCTCAGCGGCACCTGGGTGCTGTACAGCAGTGCTGCGGTCTTCTTCATCACGTCCGGCGCGAAGTCCTGCGCGATCGCATCGGCCGGCAGGGTCAGGTAGCCGTCACGCTCCTGCAGGCGGGCCAGCCCAGGGCCGACCGGGAAACCTTCGCCCTGCTGCGCGGATGACTGGCCGACATCCGGCGCGAACGCCGCCACGTAGACCAGGGCCTGCACCTTCGGGTCGTTGCCGGCTTCAGTGATCACCGTGCCGCCCCAGCTATGGCCCACCAGCACCACCTTGCCCGGCGCGGCGGCAATGGCACGGCGGGTGGCGGCCACATCGTCGGCCAGCGAGCTGAGCGGGTTCTGCACCGCCACGGTCGGCAGCTTCCAGTCGTGCAGGGTACCGATGACCTTGTTCCAGCTGGAGCCATCGGCGAACGCGCCGTGAACCAGGATGATGGTGGGCGCTGCGCCGCCATCGATCGATGCGGCGAAGGCAGGGGTGGCAACGCTGGCCAAAGCCAGGGCGGCTGCAAGCAGGCTGGTGCGGATCATGGGTGGCACTCCGGTGTTGGGAGTGGCCATTTCCACCTGCGGGTGTATCGGTGCTGTTTCGGCACCGGGCGGAGTTGTACCGGACTGTAGGGCGGCGGCCGGTTCCTACAGTGGGATACATTCGGCCGCCGGGCATGGGCCAACGCTGCGGCGTGGATATCGTTCCCCGCGCGCGCGCAACACCCCGATACGCCCCCCGACGCGGCGGTTTTGTATCGGACTGTACAAAACCCCGCCGACACCACAGTGGCTGACAAAACCCCTCGCAACGGCACACGTTGCCGATACCTGCACGTCCTGAAATGGCCTCCATCGACCACTGGCCCGCAGGACACCGACATGATCAGCACCACCGCTTCGCTGCACACCCCCCGCCTGGATGCCGTTGGCCGCTGGCTCTCGCCACTGGCCCTGCGTGTACTGCTGGCCTGGGAATTCTTCGAGTCCGGCCGCGAGAAGCTGGGCGGGCAGAACTGGTTCGCCGACCTGGACGGTCGCTTCCCGTTCCCGTTTTCCACCCTGCCCGCATCGCTCAACTGGCAGCTGGCCACCTGGCTGGAACTGGTGGGCGCGGTGATGCTGCTGCTGGGCCTGGCCACCCGCTCGGTGGCCTACATCTTCTGGGTGCTGACCATCGTTGCCATCGCCGCAGTGCACTGGCCCGACCAGTGGAACGGCCTGGCCGAACTGTGGCAGGGCTATGCGATCACCGACCAGGGTTACGGCAACTTCAAGCTGCCGCTGCTGTTCCTGGCCATGCTGCTGCCACTGATCCTCAACGGCGGCGGTGCACTCAGCCTCGACCGGCTGCTGGCCAGCCCGCAGCGCGCCACCGCCGGCAACGACAGCCTCGGCTGGGGCGTCAGCCTGATTGCCCTGCTGCTGCCGGTGGCCGCACTGCTGCCGGGCATCGGGTTTGGCGGTGCGCTGCTCGGTGCTGCACTGCTGCTGGGCCACGTGCTGCGCCGTCGCCGCCCGGCCTGACCGGCTTCGCTCCTTCCCCCCTCTGCTTTCCGCCATCCGCATTGCGCCGCCGTCCCGGTGGCGTCCATCCCGCACGCCCCGCGTGCCTTCCAAGGAGTCATCCGCATGTCCATCTCGACCAAGAACACCTCCACGTCCCGCCTGCCGCGCATCGGTGCCATCGGCATCGCCCTGGCCGGTGGCCTGCTGCTGGCCGGCCAGGCCGCCGCCATCCAACCGTTGGCGATCAGCGCCGTGGCGGTCAGTGCCGCCGCCGAGGGCAAGTGTGGTGAAGGCAAGTGCGGCGCCAACAAGGCCGGTACCAGCAAGCCCGCCGGCAAGGCCCGCGTGGCCGAGGGCCAGTGTGGCGAAGGCAAGTGCGGCGACGCTTCGTTCGCCCGCACCGATCGTGACCACGACGGCAAGGTGTCGCGTGCCGAGTTCAATGCCGTCGCCGCCAAGCGCGCCGCCGAGTTCGACCGCATCGATACCGATCACGACGGCTACATCAGCGAACAGGAAGCCCACGACTACCTGCGCAGCGTCTACACCGCCAACGGCAAGCCGATGCCGAAGGGCCTGTTCTCGCGCGTCAACGACTGATCGCCCACCATCCGGCGCCGCCCCCACGGCGGCGCCACTGCCCCGGAGTACCGCGCATGTCCCTGCCCCTGTCCCTGCCTTCCGCCAGTGCCGGTCTTGGCCTGCGCCGCGGGCTGATCGATGAACTGCTGGCGATGCCGGCCGGTGCCATCGATTTCCTCGAATGCTCGCCGGACAACTGGATCGGTATCGGCGGCGCGCACGGCGCCGCGCTGCGCCAGCTGAGCGAGCGTCACCGCCTCACCTGCCATGGCCTGTCGCTGTCGCTGGGCGGTCCCGATCCGCTGGACCGCTCGCTGCTGCAACAGACCCGCGCCTTCCTGGACCTGCACCAGGTGCAGCTGTACAGCGAACACCTGAGCTACTGCGCCGCCGGCGGACACGTCTACGACCTGCTGCCGCTGCCGTTCACCGCCGAAGCCGTGCGCCACGTCGCCGGCCGCATCGCCCAGGTGCAGGACAGCCTGGGCCGGCGCATCGCGGTGGAAAACATCTCCTACTACGCGGTGCCCGGCGCTGACATGAGCGAGATCGCATTCATCAACGCCGTGCTCGATGAAGCAGACTGCGACCTGTTGCTGGACGTCAACAACGTCTTCGTCAACGCCTGCAACAACGGCTACGACGCCTTCGATTTCCTTGCCCGCGTGCCGCCGCGTCGCGTGGCCTCGCTGCATGTGGCCGGACACTTCGACGAGGACGATGGCTTCAAGATCGATACCCATGGCGCGCCGGTGAAGGGCGTGGTGTGGAGCCTGCTGCGCCAGGCCTATGCATGCGTGGGCGTGCGCCCCACCCTGCTGGAGCGCGATTTCAATTTCCCACCGCTGGCCGAACTGCTGGCCGAGGTCGACCAGATCCGCCTGGCGCAGACCGATGCTGCGGTACCGGAGGTGGCCCATGGCTGAGTCGCTGGCCACACTGCAGCACCGCTGGGCCGACCACATGCGCGATCCATCGCGACCGGCACCGCAGGGTATCGAGCCGCGCCGGCTGCGGGCCTACCGTCGCCTGTGCATCGACAGCCTGGACAGCCTGCTGTCCAGCAGCCTGCCGCGCCTGCAGCAGCAGCTGGGTTCAGTGCAATGGCGCGCCACCGTGGAGTACTACTACGCGAACCACGCTTGCCAGACGCCGTTGTTTCCGCAGATCGCCAGTGAGTTCGCCCGCTGGCTTGCGGTGCAGCAGCCGCTGCCCCTGCCCAGCTGGGCGGCGGAGCTGGCCCACTACGAAAGCACGCAGCAGGCGGTGCAGATTGAACCGCACGATGCGGGCCTACTGCTGCAGCGCGCGCCGGCTGCCGATGACGTACTGGCGGTGTCAGCACACGCACGCGTGCTGGGCTACCAATGGCCGGTGCATGCAGACGATGTACTGCACCAGCACACCGATGCCACGGCGACGCTGTTGCTGATGCGTCGCCTGCCCGATTTCAGCCTGCAGGTCGCTGCGCTGGCACCGCTGGCCTACGCACTGCTGTCGGCATTCGGCAGCGACGGCACGCGCGTGGATCTGGCCCAGCAGGCATTGGCAGCGGCGCATGGCATCGCGCCAGCCGAGCTGCAGGCGCTCTGTGCACCGCTGCTGGCCGAATTGTGCGCTGCCGGTGTGCTGGTTGCGCTGACAGCTGCCTGAGCGCGCCGGCCAGCGTCCGCCACATCCCGTTTCCCCTATCCAACGAGGTCTGACCATGGCTGTTGCAACTTCCTCTTTCCTGCGCGGCTGGCGCCTGTTCGTGGCCATCGCCGTTGTACTGATCGCCATCGCGGTGGCTGCATTCGCACTGCAGCCGGACACTGTCGAAGGCAGCCGCGCGGCGATCCGGGTGACCGCACGCACATCGTTCCTGTTGTTCCTGGCCGCGTTCACCGCGTCCTCCTTCGCCAGCCTGCTGCCTGGGCCATTCACCCGCTTCGTGCTGCGTGAGCGCCGCATCGTCGGCCTGTCATTCGCCTTCTCGCACCTGCTGCATGCCATCGCCATCACCGCCTTCGGCATCCTCAACCCGGCGTTCTGGCCAGCGCGGTCGGCGTTGGCCAACCTGCCTGGCAGCATCGGCTACGTCGCGATCCTGGCCCTGGCCATCACCTCGCACCGTGGCCTGGCCCGGCGCATGGGGCCTACTGCCTGGCGACGCCTGCACGTGACCGGCATGTGGATCATCGCCGCGGTATTCACCTATTCCTACTTCAAGCGCGTGCCGGGCAACTTCTGGTACGCGGTGCCTTCGGCGCTGCTGTTCACCGCCTTCGTCGTGCGCTGGATCGCCAAGCGTGCGCAGTCACTGCGCCGCACCGCCCACGCCCGTCCTTCCCTGCCGGCGGCGTGACCGCCCTTCCAACTGGAGTACTGACATGTCCGATTCTTCTCCCCGTCGCCGCGCACTGGTCATCGGTGGCTCGCGTGGCATCGGCGCGGCCATCGCGCAACGCCTGGCGGCCGACGGCCACGATGTGGCCCTCACCCATGTCTCGCATGCCGATGGCGCGCAGGCATCGCTTGATGCCATCCGCATGCACGGTGGTCGTGCCGTGTCCTTCCAGGCCGACAGCGGCGATGCAGAAGCGCTGCGCAAGGCCGTGGCGGAAGCCGCGCAGGCATTCAATGGGCTGGATGTGCTGGTGGTCAACGCCGGCCTGTACCGGCATACCCCGATCGACAGCGTGGACCTGCCCACGCTGGACCAATTGCTGACGGTGAACATCCGTGGCGTGGTGCTGGCCATCCAGGCGGCCCTGCCGCATCTGTCGGCCGGCGGCCGCATCATCACCATTGGCAGCAACACCGCCGTGCGCAGCGGTTCGCCCGGCAGCAGCCTGTACGCGATGAGCAAGGCGGCGGTGGCCGCGCTGGTGCGCGAGCTGGCACTGGAGCTTGCCCCGCGTGGCATCACCGTCAACAACCTGCAGCCCGGCCCGACCGCCACCGACATTACCGCCGGGCTGGACGGGATGCTGGCCGCGCGGGTTCCGCTGGGCCGCATCGCCCAACCCGCCGAGATCGCCTCGCTGGCCAGCTGGGTAGCCGGGCCAGAGGCGGGTTACATGACCGGCAGCAGCCTGACCATCGATGGCGGCTTCATCCTTTGAGCCCTGCACCGATCACGCGTTCAGCGCCGCGCCACCCAGCTTCAGGGCGCACGGCGCAGCGTGATCAGGGTGATCTCCGAAGGCACGCCGATGCGCGCCGGGAAGCCTGCCCACAGGCCGGCGCCGTTGCTGACATACAGCGTCATGCCGTCCACCTGGTAGCGGCCGGATACATACCCCCCATTGGCGCGCTTCACCAGCTGGTCCATGCCGATGATCTGGCCGCCATGGGTATGCCCGGACAACTGCAGCTTCACTCCGCGTGCGGCGGCATCACGTGCATTGCGCGGGCGGTGATCGAGCAGGATCACCGGCGCGGCCGCATCGGCCCCGGCCAGCGCCGCCTCCAGGTCCGGCAGGGGCAGGCCATAGCGTGCCGCCACCGGGTCGGTCACGCCGGCGATGGTCAACGCCGCCTCGCCACGGCGTACCTGGGTATGGCTGTTTTCCAGCACCTGCATGTGCAGCGCGCGGAATGCCTGCATCCATTCACTGTACTGCGCGTAGTACTCGTGGTTGCCGGTAATGGCGATCACCCCATCGGGCGCACGCAGCTCGCCCAGCGGCGTGTAGTCGTCGTGGCGCGCCTGCACGCTGCCGTCGATCAGGTCACCGGTAATCACCACCAGGTCGGGGTTCAAGGCATTGCTTTCGGCCACGACCCTGCGCACCCAATCGCCGGTCAGCAGGCGGCTGGCATGGATATCGGTGAGCTGCAGCACGCGGTAACCATCGAAGGACGGCGGCAGCCCGGCAATGGTCACTTCGATCTGCCGCGGTGTGGGCACGGCCATGCCCTGGCTGACGCCGAACGCGCTGAGCAGCAGTGCCGCCACGGCGGCCACCGGGCGCAGGGTGCTCGCGCGCAGGGCCTGCGCCAGACGCGGTGAACGCAGCAGGCGTGCGCCGAGCAGGACCACATCCAGCACCAGCAGCATCAGGGCCAGCAGCAGCACCGCAGTGGAACCGGTGGCGAGCGTGGCGATGGCCATCTTCGGAATTTCCGGCGACGCCATCGTGCCCCAGAAGCTGGCGACGATCCGCAGCTGTACCGCCACCGCCACCAGCAGCGCCGACAGCACTGCCTTCAACCAGACCGGCAGGCGCAGCGGCCACAACAGCCGCCACGCCACATACAGGCCCATCAACAAACCCAACGTACTCAGCACAACCACAATCCAATACGGAAAACAGGGCCGCCATGGTGACGGCTGGAGATGTCATTGGGTAGATGCGCCGTCACACCAATGGCAGGCGTTCCACCCGCAGTCGCGCGATACGGCGCTTTTCCATCGCCAGCACGGTAATGCGGATACCAGCCACCTCCAGTGTGTCGCCCACATCGGGCAGGCGTCCCAGCTGCTCCAGCACCAGCCCGGAGATGGTCATGTAGTCCACGCTGCGCGGCAGCGACACCCCGGCCAGGCGCTGCAGGTCATCCAGGGTCAGCGCGCCATCGGCGTCCCAGCAGTCCTCGCCCTGCGCGATCACGCCGTAGCGCTCGTCCTGGGTATCGGCCAGGTCACCGGCAATGGCAGCCAGCAGGTCATTGGCGGTTACCAGCCCCTCCACGCTGCCGTACTCGTCCACGGCCACCGCCAGCGGCACCGGGTGCTGGCGGATCAGTTCCAGTACCTGCAACGCACTCGCGCTGGACAGTACGAACTGCGGTTCGCGCAGGTTGCCTTCCAGCTGCAGCGGCCTGCCCTGCAGCAGATCGGCCAGCAGGTCGCGGCTCTGCACCACGCCACGCAGGCTGTCCAGGTCACCGTCGCCCACCAGCAGGCGCGTATGCGGCGAAGCCACCAGGCGCGCCACCACATCGTCGTGGCCACGCGACAGGTCGATCCACTGCACGTCCGCACGCACGGTCATCACGCTGGATACCGGGCGGTCGGCCAGGCCCAGCACGCTGCGGATCATCTCGTGCTCGGCCGGCTGCAGGCGCTCTTCGTTGCTGTTGTCTTCCTCGTTTTCCTGCGCGTCGTGGCCGTTGGCCTGGCGGGCACCCAGCAGGCGCAGCACCGCATCGGCCGTGCGCTGGCGGAACGGCTGCCGCTGCTCGTTGCGCTCGCGGTTGAACCGCACCCACTGGTTGAACGCTTCCACCAGGATCGAGAATGCGATCGCCGCATACAGATAGCCCTTCGGGATCTTGTAGCCCAGTCCTTCGGCCACCAGGCTGAAACCGATCATCAACAGGAAGCCCAGGCACAGCACCACCACGGTGGGATGCTTGTTGACGAAGCGGGTGAGCGGCTTGCTGGCCAGCAGCATCAATGCCATCGCGATGGTCACCGCCGCGTACATCACGCCGAGGTTGTCGACCATGCCGACCGCGGTGATTACCGAGTCCAGCGAGAACACCGCATCGAGCACCACGATCTGCGCCACCACCATCGCGAAGCTGGCGTAGACCTTCTTGCCATCTTCGTGGTGCTCGCGGCCTTCCAGCCGCTCGTGCAGTTCCATGGTGCCCTTGAACAGCAGGAACAGGCCGCCGCCCAGCAGGATCAGGTCACGCCCGCTGAAGCTGTGGTCGAACAAGGTGAGCAGCGGCGCGGTCAGTTTCATGATCCACGCCAGCGCTGCCAGCAGCACCAACCGCATCAGCAACGCCAGCACCAGGCCGATCACCCGCGCGCGGTCACGCTGGTGCGGGGGCAGCTTGTCGGCCAGGATCGCGATGAACACCAGGTTGTCGATGCCGAGAACGATCTCCAGCACGACCAGGGTTGCAAGGCCCATCCATATCGAGGGGTCAGCCAACCATTCCATTTCAGTTCCGTTTCGTCAGTAGAGGGAAAGTAGCAATGCAGTGCCAGCGCTCAGTCGCCGTCCTGTGCCTGCGTGGGGTCATGCCCCAGCAGGTCACCGGGGCTGCACTGCAGTTCGCGGCAGATCGCATCAAGGGTGGAAAAGCGGATCGCGCGCGCCTTGCCGGTCTTCAGGATCGACAGATTGGCCAGGGTGATGTCGATCCGCCCCGCCAGTTCGGACAAGGTCATGCCGCGTTGCTGCAGCATGCGGTCGAGTGTGATGACGATCGCCATCAGAGCTGTTCCATCAGATCACACCGTCCAGGTCATCGCGCATCGCCGCGCCAACGGCGAACACCCGCGCCAGTACGAACAGCATCAGCACCGCCACCAGCCCGGTGATGGACATGCCGCCGCCCACTTCCATCCAGGCGAAGTCCGGGCCCATCCAGCTGGCGTACACGCCGATCACGATCGACAGCACTTCCATCGACAGCATCAACCACGCCATGCGCTGCAGGCGCTGTGCGTTGGCGTGGGTGAAGGGGCGTTCGCGAGCGGCCGAGCGCAGCAGCCTTGCCAGATGGCGCAGGAACACCAGGCACAGCACCAGCAAGGCCACGATGGCACCGAGGCCGCCGCAGAAATGCAGGAACAGATGGGAACCATGTACGGCTGCGGCATGCGCATCGTGCACGCTGTCCAGCAGCCAGCTGCGGTCGTAGGCCACCAGCGGCACGGCCAGCAGGGCGGCCAGGATGCCCAGCCAGCACATTGCGCGTACCGCCTGCACGGCGGTCTGGGCCAGGGTGAACAAGCCGCGCGCAGGTTGCGCGCGGGCGGGTCGAGCGGTCAAGCAGCCTCCGATGGGGGACGGCTGCGCCGCCCCGGGGTGGATTTATCGATAAACGATATACCACATCCAGGCCGATTGGATGAATCGAACGCGCAGCCCGCCGCCAAGGGCGCGCCGCCAGCGGGGGTCAGCGGGTGCTCTGCGCAGCCGGCGGCGCGCCGGCTTTCCGCATGGCCTCGCCCGGCGTGGCCGAGGCCATCGCCTGTACGCCCGCTTCGGCCGCCTGCCGGGTGACCAAGCGGAAGCGCACGCGCAGCTTGCTTTCGCCGGGGCTGGCCCAGCCGTACTGGATGGCCACCTGGTCGCCGGACAACGGCCCACGCGCGGGCAGCGAACGGATCTGCAGGGGCTTCGGCGCCGCCTGCATCAACCGTGCAAACCCCTTCTGCACCACCGCCGGTTCGGCCTTTTCGGCGTAAACCGTGCAGGTGCCATCATCGGCCCAGCTGACCGCGTAACGGCCACTGGCCAGCGGCACCATCCACGCCATGCCCTGCTGCCCCTGCAGCAGCGTTGCCGCCTCGGCCGCCGGCAACGGGCTCAGGCCATTGGCATCCATCAGCGACTGCAACCGCGCCGGTGCACCGATGTGCTGCATGCACGCCGTGTCGAACAGCTCACTGAAGGGGTCCTGCGCCGGCGCCGCGCCCTTTGGCGCGCGCGCGGGCTGGGCCAGCGCCAGCACCGGCAGCAGCAGGCCAACCACCAGCCAGGGGGCTGCGCGCATGGAAACTCCAGGGAACGGAAAACAGCGGGGAGGATGGCAAAGGCGGGGGGCGCAGCGCAACGGTTGCGCGACCACTTGACATCGTGCGCCAGCCGGAACAACATCAATTAACGAATTAGTTAACTACAGCCATGGACCGCATCTTCGAAGCCCTTGCCTCCACCGCGCGCCGACAGATCCTGGCCTACCTCAGCGCAGGCGAACTGAGCGCGGGCGAGCTGGCCGAACGTTTCGATTTCAGCAAGCCGGCATTGTCCAGTCACCTGCGCATCCTGGAAGACGCCGGCCTGATCGAACGCGAGAAACGCGGCCAGTTCGTGTACTTCCGCCAGGTGCCCGACCGCCTGGCGAACACGCTGTTTTCCTGGGCCGCCGAAGTGTGTCCGGTCGGTGGCCCGCTGAAGCGCGAAGCGCGCGCACGCCGCAAGACCCCCGCCCGCTGAGGAGCACTGCGATGCCCGGTTCGACCCGCACCAGCCGTTCGTTCCCGAGTATCCAGCTTCCCGCCCAGGAAGGCGGCGGCCCGGTTGAAGTCACCCTGATCGCACAGCTGGGCATCGGTGCCGGCGATGCGCTGGTTGCCGATGCCAGCCAACGCCAGCGCCATCATCCCGCCTTCATCGATGCGCTCGACGAGCCTTCGGCGCGGCTCGGCGGCATGCACCTGCAACAGGGCGATGTGTCATCGCTGTACAGCTTCATGGTCGGTGCCGGCGGCCATCCCTTCCATCGCCACGGCGGGCCACGCATGTTCACCGCCATCGCCGGAAGCGCGGGCGCCGAGCTGCGCTTTGCCAGTGCATCCGATGCGCAGCTGGCCGACGATCCTTCGCGTTTCCTGCGTGCGTTGCGGCGCATCCGCATCCCGCCGGATTGCCTGTTCACCGTTCGCTTCGGCGGCGGTACGTGGCACCAGTTCGCCTCGAACCATCCTGCACACCCGGCCCTGTTCGCGCTGTCGTGCCACAGCAACGAACTGGCCGGCGCGATGAGCGAGCAGGCACGCCTGCAGGCACAGGCCAATGCCGCCGACATTCCCAGCCTGACCGAGGTGCTGCCGCAGATGCATTGGCCCAGTGCTGCCGCACTGGCCGCTTCGCCACTGCTGCAGTTGTCGCTGCAGGCGGCAGCGCCCAGCCTGCGTGCCCGCCTGTGCAGGCAGACGCGTGCACTGCTTGGCCCCCTGCGCCGGCTCAGCCTGGAGCCGCTGCGCGGCTTTGTGGAACGGGCGACACCGGCCTACCCGGTGTGCCGCAGTACGCCGCCTGCGCAGGGCCTGCTGGCCAACGCCCTGCCCGGCAGCCACTACCAGGACCTGACCACGCTTGCGTTGCGCCGCGAGCAGCTGGTGCAGCACAGCGCCTCCGCCCTGCTGGCCGACGTGCTGGACGGCTTCCTGCGCAACCCGCCCGCAGGGGTGGGCCAGCTGATGGCCCTGCGCAATCGTCTGGTCGCACCGCTCAAACTGCGCACCTCGCCGCTGGGTTGCCCGGTCTCGTCACTGCTTTCAACCGATCGCAGCACGCTGTTCGCCGGTCGTTTCCCGGTGCTGGCCGCCCACGTGGATGCCGATGACCGCTGCGCCGAAGTCCTGCTCGGCGCCGACGACCGCCACCTGCGCTTCCGCAGCAGCGTGCGGGTGCACATCACCGAGGCCGGCACGGTGGACGTCAGCCTCGGCTCACGCGTGCAGACCCACAACGCATTTGGCCGTGCCTACATGGCGCTGATCGATGGGGTGCATCGTCACTACATCGCCCCGGCCTTGCTGCGCCGTGCGGTGGAACACGCGCTTGCACCGGAACTTGCCGGCTGGACCGGCGAGCCCGCGCATCCCTGACAGGTGCCCGCGCGAGCGGGCTACTCACACCACGATCTCGCCTGCATCTTCGCCGTCCCAGTAATGGATGCGGGCGGCGTGCACGTGGATCAGCACCAGTCCCGGGGTATCGACGCCCTGTTCGAACCAGCGCTCCAGGTCCTTCACCCAATGGCGGGCCATCGTGGCGCGGTCGCGGATGAGCGCGGCCCTGCCCTGCACGTGCACGAACAGTGGCGGTTTGCCCAGCAGCGATTTGCTGCCCGAAAAGCTCAGTGCCACGGCAGGGTCGGCTTCGATCTCGCGCACCATGTCGGTGTTTTCAAGGGTGAAGAACCAGCTGTCGCCGTCGTAGTCGACATCGCCGTTGTTGCTCATCGGGCGGCCTGCAATCTCGCCGCCGGCGCGGGTCTGCAGCATGGTGAAATCGATGCCGGCCATCTTCTTCGCAAGTTCCGGCAGGGTAAGCGTGGTCATGGGTGGCTCCTTCAACAGGGTGGAGCCCAGCCTCAGCCCACCCCGGTGACCGACGCGTGGATGGGCACTGCCGGATTCTTCACGCTGGGCCTCTGCCATCCGCGACGCACCGGGACAGGTCGTCAGCACGGATAGCGGAACACCAGATCGTCCGGATCGCTGCGCGCCGCCATCGCATCCAGCACCCCGCCAAGGCGAACCGCCACGGCCTGCGAAGCGCGGTTGTCCGCGGTCATGTAGCTCACCAGCGTCGGCAACCCGCGCACCTCGAACGCCCAGTCGCGCAGTGCGGCCGCCGCTTCGCCGGCATAGCCCTGCCCTTCCTGCCCGGCGTACAGCAGCCAGCCCAGCTCCGGCTCGGGAAACAACGGCCCGTGGTTGATACCCACCTGGCCTATGCACCCGCCGGTGTCGCGGCGTTCGATCATCAATGCGCCGTGGCCGAACAGATGCCAGCTGGCCAGGTCATGGCAGAACTGCCCCCACGCGGCGACCTCACCGAAGGGCCCGCCCATGCCCGCTGCACGCGGCGATGCGAGGAACGCGGCGTATACCGGGAAATCGTCGATGCGCTGCGCACGCAGGCGCAGGCGGGGTGTTTCCAGCAACGGGATTTCGATCATGCGGGCAACGGTCAGTACACCGCCAGGAATCCGCAGCCGCGGCGCTGCGGCTGGCCCTCGACAGTCACCTGCACGCTGGCCGAGGTATCCACGCCTTCGGCATTGCGGCAGGGCTCGCGCTTGATCTCGACGATGGCGGGCTGTTTGCCCAGCTCGCCGTTGAGCACCGTCAATGAACCCGGTGCACCGGCCGGTTGGCCGAGGTAGCGCAGTGTTCCCGCGCTGCTGCGCCCGTCGACGACGAGCGTGGCATCGTGGTTGCCTTTGCCGGTGGAGGCGATCTCGATGCTCCAACCCGCGCCACCACCGGTGAACGCCGGAACCGGGCTCGCGTCGGCGGCGATGGACGGATGCCGGGGTGCGTCGGCACCGGCATCGTGATGCGGCGCGCTGCTGGCGCACCCCGCGAACAGGCCGGCCGCCAGGGCGGCAGTCACAACACAACGAAGGGCCATGATGGATTCCTGTGATGGTTGAAACGCCAGTCTAGGCAAGCTGCCGTGGGGCAGCGATGAATTCGCCGTCCCACCATCGGGCCCGCCCCGCACAATCAGCGTGGCGCACGCCCCGCTGCCGCAACCTGCACCCGGTCGCGGCCCCGCGATTTGGCCTCGTACATGGCCGCATCGGCGGCGCGTACCAGCGCGCGCCAGCCCAGTGGGTCGAGCGTGCCCTGGGCAACGCCGAAGCTGGCGGTAACCCGCAGGCTGTCGCCGCCGCCCAGCAGGATGTCCTGCCCGCGCAGCGCCTGCCGCAGCGACTCGGCCAACTGCCGGCCGCCGGCCAGATCGCCGTCGGCCAGCAACACCAGGAACTCCTCGCCACCGTAGCGGGCGATGCTGTCATCGCGGCGCAGATGGCGCTGCAACAGGTGTGCCACCTGCACCAGCACGTCATCACCGGCCGCGTGGCCCTGTCCGTCGTTGATCGATTTGAAGTGGTCCACGTCCAGCAGGATCACCACCGCCTGCGTGCTTCCTGCGTCGTGCCGACGCTGCACCTGTTGTTCCAGCGAGCGCCGGTTCAACAGGCCGGTCAGCTGGTCGGTATCGGCCAGCTCGCGCAGCTCACGGGTCAACGCCGAGCGCTGCTGCGATTTCGAACGCAGCACTTCTATGGCATCGAACAGGCGCTGCATCTCGGCCATCCGATGGCTGCTCCGCTGGCCGTCGTCCGGCAGGTCCGAGGCGATCTGGATCACCTGTGCCTGGGCCTGCAGCAGCGGCCGCAGGATCTGCACGTGGGCGATGCGCAGGGCCAGCCCCAACACCAGCAGCGTGCCCAGTGCGGTGGCCGCCTGCACGGCCAGGCGCGTGGCAGCTTCGTTCCGGGTCTGCTGGAAGCGCGCGATCGATACCGCCAGATACCCATCGCGCAGTGCCTCCAGCGATTGCAGCGTAGGCACGTAGCGCGCGGTGAATTCAGCAGCGGTCCATGGCGGCGTGACGCCGCGTCGGCCGTCCTCGACCAGCTGTTCAACCATCGGCAGCGATTGACCGAAGAACTGCCGGCGCGCCCTCTCCCAGTGCAGGGCCAGTTCCGGGTCGCTGCGGAACACCGACTCGTGGCTGGCAGCCAGCCGCCACAGCTCCAGCAGCCGCCCCTCGGTCTGCTGGGCGGCGCGCACCTGCTGCATGCGCCACGCCCCGGGCACCACGATCGGCGCCATCACGTTCGACGCCAGCCGGCCACCATGCTCGCGCAGGTCGATCAGTATCTGGCCCTGCATGGCAGGAACCGCCGCTTCACGACCGGCGCCGACCAGGTCGCTGATCTGTACCGATGTGAGTGCCTGCAGCCGGTCGTACACCGCGAACATGCTGTTGATTGCATGCTCCACATCCTCTGCCGAGCGCTCGCCCCGCGGCAGTGCGGCGACCCGGTCAACGGCAGCGCGCGCGGTCAGCAGCCGCCTCCGGGCTTCCCGCAGGCGCGGTGTTTCGTCCACCACCCGCGGGTCGGTCTGGAACACGGCCTGCAACCGCAGCAGTGCGGCATCCACGCGTTGCCGTGCATCGGCCAGCTGCGCTTCCAGACGCCGGCGTGCCCATGCATCGGCCGGGTCGGCACCGAGCAGGCTGTTGGCAGGGCCGCGTTCGGCAGACACCAGATTGGCCAGTTCAAAGGTCTGCCGCAGCTGCTGCAGGGCGATCAGGTTGTCGTCGGCCTGGGTGTAGCGCTGCGTCGCCTGCACCAGCGCGATGGCCATCAACGGCAGCGTGCACACCACGAACAGACCGGCCAGCAGCCATACCCATGCGCGCAACCCGATGGACGATGCCGTGCGACCCATTCAGCTGCCCCTTGGCGTGTGGATCAGTGTAGCGGCCAGGCCCGGATCTGCTGCTTCAGATCCAGCGCTGGTCCACCAGTTCGCGCTTCACGTAGGCGTAGAACACCGGTGCGGCCACCAGCCCCGGCAGGCCGAACGCCGCCTCCATCACCAGCATCGCCAGCAGCAGCTCCCAGGCACGGGCCTGGATCTCGCCGCCGACAATGCGTGCGTTGAGGAAGTACTCCAGCTTGTGGATCACCACCAGGTACAGCAGCGCGGCCACGGCCACATAGAACGACACCGACAGCGCCACGATGGTGATGATGGTGTTGGAGATGATGTTGCCGACCACCGGCAGCAGCCCGGCGATGAAGGTGATCAGCACCAGCGTCTTCGACAGCGGCAGGTGCACCCCGAACAGCGGCAGCACGCCCAGCAGGAAGATGGCGGTAAACACCGTATTGAGAAGCGAGATCTTCACCTGCGCGAACACCACCTGGCGGAACGCGGTGGCCAGGCGGCTGGTGCGCCCGATCAACTCCTGCGCCAGCGGGCCCATCTTCGGCAGCGGCAGTTCGTCATACAGCGCGATCATCGCGCCCAGCACCATGCCGATCAGCACGCGTACCCCCACCTGCACCACCGACGTGCCGGCCACGCCCAGCTGACGCTGGTGCTCGGCGGCCCACTCGTTCACCGCCGCGCGCAGGGCGGTCAGGTCTTCGGGAATGTATGCCTGCAGCACCGCCGGCACCTGGTGGCGCGAGGTATTGAGGATGTCCATCAACCGCGCCAGCAGCACGTCGGGGCCACCGGTCTCGTTGCGGAAGAACGAGGCCACGCCGATACCGGCCAGCACCAGCGCGCTGATGATGACCGCCGACAGCACGATCACCGCAATCGCACGCGCGCGGCCGGGGCGCAGCTTGCCTTCCACGGTGGCGGCCAGCACGTGGGTCAGCTGGAACACCAGCAGGCCGGACAGCAGGGTCACCACCAATCCCAGTTTCAGCGCCAGCCACATGCCCAGCAGCATCAACAGCCAGGCGGCGATGCGTGCGACGGGCGGCTTGGGCAGGGTCGGCAGGACAAGTGACATTGGCGCACATCCGGGTGGGGTGGCCCATGGTAGTGGATTGCCCGGCGTGCTCCCGCGCGCGTTCAGCCCCTAGCACGCCGGGCACTGGCGGCCGCTGCCCGGCACACGCCTCATGCGCTGGCAGCATCCTGCCCGAGGCGGTAATGCAGGCGTACGCAACCGCGGTCGAGCGCCCTGGCATCAAGCAGCGTGGGACTGCTGCGGAAACCCGTCTGCGGAAACAGCGGGCGCCCTCCTCCCAGCAGTTCGGGCATCAGGTAGACCTCGATCTCATCCAGCGCGCCGCGTTCCATGAAAGCCATCTGAAGTTGCCCGCCACCGAGCATCCAGACATCGCCGTCGGCCAGCCCGCGCAGTTCGGTGATCAGTGCATCGATGTCGCTGCGCGTCTGCAGCGGTCCCTTGGGCGCATCGATGGCGCGCGAAGTCACCACGATCACCCGCTGCCGTGGGTACGGCCAGGGCGATGGGTCACGGGCCAGGAAATCGTAGGTGGCACGCCCCATCACCACCGTGCGGATACCGCGCAGGAACACGCCGTAGTCGTGCTCGCCCAGGTCCATGCCCGCGTAATCGAACAGCCACTGCAGGCTGTCACCCGGCCCGGCGATGAAGCCATCCAGACTGCTTGCGATGTATCCCCGGATGCGTGCCATCAGTCGAGCCTTGTTTATAACCGAACATTCATTTACTTTAAACCCATGGCCCGCACCAAGACAATCTCCGATACCGCCCTGCTCGACCGCCTGCTGCATGCCCTGCAGTCACACGGCCCGTCTGCCCTGTCCTTCGCCAGGGCGGCCACCGCCTCCGGTCTTGCCGCAGCGACGCTGGTGCAGCGGTTCGGCAACCGCGAGGCGATGCTGGAAGCAATCCTGCTGCGCGCCTGGGACCTGCTGGACGATGCGACCGAAGTGGCCAATGCCGAAGCGGGACCGGGTGCAGACGGTGCGGTCGATGTTCTGGTGCGACTGACCGACGACGCGAGCGCCGAGCGTGACCTCAGCGACGGGCTGTTGCTGCTGCGCGAGGACTTCAGCAACCCGCTGCTGCGCGCACGCGGCGCGCGCTGGGGCGCACGCCTGGCCGAGGTGCTGGGCAACCGCCTGTCCAGCGATGCTGATCGCGCGGGCCGGCTGGGCGTGCAGATGGCCAGCCTGTGGCAGGGAACGTTGCTGTGGTGGGGCTTCAACCGCGAAGGACGGCCCCGCGACCAGGTCCGCGCCGCCCTGCAGGTCTGGTGCGACGGGCTGCAGCTGCCGCAGCGCTCACCTCGTGGCAAGCGCGGCTGAAGGCACTGCAAGCGCTGCCGCCTGCAGGCTGCCCTTGCGCTCGCTGTAGCGATCGGTCAGGTACGCCGAACGCTCCCGCGTCAGCAGCGTGAACTTCACCAGTTCTTCCACCACGTCCACTACCCGGTCGTAGTACGGCGACGGCCTCATCCGCCCCTGCTCGTCGAATTCCTGCCACGCCTTGGCCACCGATGACTGGTTGGGGATGGTCAGCATGCGCATCCACCGCCCGAGCACGCGCAGCGTGTTCACCGTATTGAACGATTGCGAGCCGCCACTCACCTGCATCACGGCCAGGGTCCTGCCCTGCGTCGGCCGCACGCTGCCGTCTTCCAGCGGCAACCAGTCGATCTGGTTCTTGAATACACCGGTGACCGTGCCGTGGCGTTCGGGACTGACCCAGAGCTGCCCCTGCGACCACTGCGACCACTCGCGCAGGCGGCGCACTTCCGGATGATCGGCGCCGACGCTGTCGAGCATCGGCAGCGCGTGCGGATCGAATACCCGGGTCTCGCAGCCGAGATGGCGCAGCAGGCGCTCGGCCTCCAGCGTCAGCTTGCGGCTGAACGATTGCGGGCGCAGTGAACCGTATAGCAGCAGGATCCGCGGCGGATCTGCGTGCACGGCGCCAAGCACTGCGGGGTCGGGCCGGGGAAGCGACGCTTCAGCCAGATTCGGAAGGCACGGGGTTGTGTCGATATCATTCATTCGACTATTCTAGAAATATGGAAACGATGAATGCAATCACCGCCCTGACCGCGCTCGGCCACGCCACCCGTCTGGCCGCCTTTCGCCTGCTGGTCGAAGCCGGCCCGGAAGGCCGCATGGCTGGCGACATCGCCAGCGCACTGCGGGTGCCGCCGGCGACGCTCAGCTTCCATCTGAAGGAGCTGCTGCAGGCCGGGCTGGTCGAGAGCGAGAGCCAAGGACGCAACGTCTGCTACCGCGCCAACTTCGGAGCCATGACCGGCCTGATCGACTACCTCACCCACAACTGCTGTGCCGGTTCACCCGGCCCGGGCTGTGGGCCCGGCTCCCCTGCCCGTACCTGTTGAACGGAGATCCATCGTCGTGCCCCTCCAGCGCATCCTGTTTCTCTGCACCGGCAATTCCGCCCGCAGCGTTCTTGCCGAAGCCACGCTGCGGGCGTGGGCCTGCAGCCGATTCGATGTCTTCAGCGCCGGCAGCCAGCCCACCGGCGAGGTCAACCCGTTTGCCCTGCGCCAGTTGCAGGCCGAAGGCATCGCGACAGCCGGCCTGCGCAGCAAGTCCTGGGACGAATTCGCCGATGCAGCACCGATGGACCTGGTGATCACCGTCTGCGACGCCGCCGCTGCCGAAGCCTGCCCGTTGGTGTTTGGCAACTTCCTGCGCGCACACTGGGGACTGCCGGACCCCGCCGCGGTCAACGGCAGCGATGCCGACAAAGCCGATGCATTCGCGCAGGCTCACGCCATCGTCAAAACGCGCCTGCTGGCATTGCTGGCACTGCCCGCGGCGACGTGGTCCGATCGCGGGCAGCTGCAACGTGCGCTGGACCGGATCGGCTTCGTGCAGCCGGGAGATGGCGAGGCGTGAGCCTGCAACGTCCATGAACCTGTTCGAACGCTACCTGACCCTGTGGGTCGCCCTGTGCATCGTGGTCGGCACCCTCCTCGGCTACCTGCTTCCAGCCGCCTTCGCATCGTTGGCAGCGGCGGAGATGGCGCAGGTCAACCTGCCAGTGGCCGCGCTGATCTGGCTGATGATCATCCCGATGCTGCTGAAGGTCGATTTCAGCGCCATGCGCCAGCTCGGCCAGCACTGGAAAGGAATCGGCGTCACACTGTTCATCAACTGGGCGGTCAAACCGTTTTCGATGGCGCTGCTGGGGTGGTTCTTCCTGCGCCATGTTTTTGCCGACGGGCTGCCGGCTGCACAGATCGACAGCTACATCGCCGGCCTGATCCTGCTGGCTGCGGCGCCCTGTACCGCGATGGTGTTCGTGTGGAGCAACCTGTGCCGCGGCGATGCCAACTTCACCCTCAGCCAGGTCGCGTTGAACGACACCATCATGGTGCTGGCCTACGCACCGCTTGTCGCACTGCTGCTCGGCCTGTCCGCCATCAGCGTGCCATGGGACACGCTGCTGCTTTCGGTTGTCCTCTACATCGTCGCGCCGGTGCTGGTTGCCGCGCTGCTGCGGCGCTGGCTGCTGGCCCGTGCGGGTGAAGCAGGGCTGCAATCGGTCCTGGGCAGGCTCGGCCCGCTCTCGTTGCTGGCGCTGCTGCTGACGCTGGTATTGCTGTTCGGCTTCCAGGGCGGGCAGATCGTGCGCCAGCCACTGGTCATCGCGATCCTCGCGGTGCCGATCCTGCTGCAGGTCTACTTCAATGCCGGTCTGGCCTACCTGCTCAACCGTCGCCTCGGCGTTGCCCACTGCGTGGCAGGGCCCTCGGCGTTGATCGGCGCCAGCAATTTCTTCGAGCTCGCTGTAGCCACCGCCATCGGTCTGTTCGGCGTGCACTCGGGTGCAGCGTTGGCGACCGTGGTCGGCGTACTGATCGAAGTGCCGGTGATGTTGTCGGTGGTGCGCATCGTCACTGCATCACGCCGGTGGTACGAGCGCGCCTGATCCGTCCCTCACCTGCGCCCAGGCACCGCCGTCGAGCCACGCAGCATCAAGCTGAAATCCAGTGTCTGCTGAAGCGGCACATCGACACGCTCGATGATGGCGAGCAGCAGATTGACCGCGCGCTCACCGATCTCGCGCATCGGTTGCCGGACGGTCGTCAGCGGCGGCGTGAGGAAACGGGATGATGCGAGGTCGTCGAAGCCGACGATGGACAGGTCATCGGGCACGCGGATGCCCAGATCCCGGCAGGCCGCCAGGGCACCCAATGCCATCTGGTCGCTGAAGCAGAAGATCGCGGTCGGTGCCGACGCGGCGGCCAACAGCGCCACCGCGGCGGCATGCCCGGATTGCAGCGAAAAGTCGCCCGGCACGATGCCCAGCTGGCGCAGGCGGCCGCGCGCCTTGGCGGAGGCGCGAACGCCTTCCATCCGTTGCTGATGCAGAGGATTGTCCGGCGGCCCGCCCACCACGGCGATGCGCTCATGTCCCAATCCATACAGGTGGTCCATCACCGCGCGTGCGGCGGCCGCATTGTCGATGTGCACGCTGGGGATGCCCAGCGCAGGATCGAATTCGCAGCCATTGACCACCGGCGCGGCGGCGCCCCGCTGCTGCACGATCTCGCGCGCGGTCGGCGGCAGGCGATGCCCCAGCACGATCAAGCCATCGGCCTCGTTGCGCCGGAGCATCTGCGCATAGCGCTCCTCGCGCTCGGGCAGGTGCTGGGTATCGCCCAGCAACACGGCGTAGCCGACCGCCTGCGCGGCATCCTCGGCACCCTGCAGGATCTGCGCGAAGAACGGATTGGCAATATCCGGCACGGTGACCAGGATCTTGCCGCTGCGCTGGGTCTTGAGCGTCCGCGCCACGGTATTGGGCACATAGCCTAGCGCGGCGGCGGCCTGCTCGATGCGCGTGCGGGTGGCCGGCAGCACCTTGTCCGGCCGCGAGAGCGCACGCGACACCGTGCCGGCGGAAACGCCAACGTGCTTTGCGATGTCGTAGATGGTTGCCATGGGGTTACGTCGTTCCTGCCGCTGTGCAGTGCACAACGGCTCTGCGGGAGGCCCATGCTAGGGTAATGCAATCGATTGCATCGAGGCGAATCCGCTTGAAAACGCTCAAGGGTCCAGCGCTGTTCCTGGCGCAGTTCATCGGTGACACACCTCCTTTTGATCGACTGGACACCTTGGCCGGATGGGCCGCGGGGCTGGGCTATTCTGGCCTACAAGTACCGACCGGCGCGCCCCACCTGTTCGATCTTGCCGAGGCAGCACGCAGCCAGGCCTACTGCGACGACGTTGCCGGCATGCTGGCCGGGCATGGCCTGCAGATCACCGAGCTGTCCACCCATCTGCAAGGGCAACTGGTCGCCGTGCATCCCGCCTACGACAGCCTGTTCGACGGCTTCGCGCCGGCCGACAAGCGCGGCGATCCGGCTGCACGCCAGGCCTGGGCGGTGCAGCAGCTGCTGCTGGCGGCCAAGGCCAGCCAGCGCCTGGGGCTGACCGCGCATGCCACCTTCTCCGGCGCGCTGGCCTGGCCGTACTTCTATCCCTGGCCACAGCGCCCACCGGGTCTGGTGGAAGAAGCCTTCGCCGAACTCGGCCGCCGCTGGCGCCCGATCCTGGATGCCTTCGACGCCTGCGGTGTGGACCTGTGCTTCGAGATCCATCCGGGCGAGGACCTGCACGACGGCGCGACCTTCGAGCGCTTCCTCGATGTGGTGGATCAGCACCCCCGCGCAAAGATCCTGTACGACCCCAGCCATCTGCTGCTGCAGCAGATGGACTACCTGGGCTTCATCGACCGCTACCACGCGCGCATCGGCATCTTCCACGTCAAGGACGCCGAGTATCACGCCAGCGCGCGCAGTGGCGTGTATGGCGGCTACCAGGACTGGATCGATCGTCCGGGGCGGTTCCGTTCGCTCGGCGACGGCCAGGTCGACTTCAAGGCGATCTTCTCGAAACTCGCGCAGTACGACTTCCCGGGCTGGGCGGTGCTGGAGTGGGAGTGCTGCCTGAAGCACCCGGAAGACGGCGCGCGCGAGGGCGCCATCTTCATCCGCGACCACATCATCCGCGTGACCGAACGCGCCTTCGATGATTTCGCCGGCAGCGGCACGGACCCGCACTCACTGCGCCGCATGCTGGGGATCTGAGCCATTACCGCCCCGGGAGGGCAAGCCATGACGTACGCCATGTCGCGCTTGGGCGCGATGATGTTTCTGCAGTTCTTCATCTGGGGCGCCTGGTTCGTCACCCTGGGGACATACCTGGTGCAGGGCCCGCTGCAGGCCAGCGCCAGCCAGGTCGCAACGGCCTTCCTCAGCCAATCCATCGGCGCCATCGTCGCGCCCTTCCTGGTCGGCCTGATCGCCGATCGCTACTTCGCCGCGCAGCGCATCCTCGCAGTGCTGCACCTGGCCGGCGCGGCGCTGATGTGGCTGGCGTCCACCGCGACCACCTTCAGCATGTTCTCGGCCTATGTGATGGGCTACATGCTGCTGTTCATGCCGACGCTGGCGCTGGCCAACAGCGTTGCGATGCGGCATATGCAGTCGCCTGAAGAACAGTTCCCACTGGTCCGCGTGGCCGGCAGCATCGGCTGGATCGTGGCGGGCGTGCTGATCGGCTGGCTGGGCTGGGAACAGGCGCATCGGCTCGAATTGACGTTCCAGATGGCGGCGATGGCATCGCTGGCGCTGGGCCTGTATGCCTTCACCCTGCCGCACACTCCACCGCTGGCGCAGCAGCGCGACGCCGGGCTGGGGCAGATCCTGGGGCTGGATTCGCTGCGGCTGTTGAAGTCGCGCTCCTACCTGGTGTTCTTCCTGGCCTCCATCGCCATCTGCATCCCGCTGTCGTTCTATTACAACTTCACCAACCCGTACCTCAACGATCTGGGCGTGCGCGGCGCGGCGGGCCTGCAATCGCTGGGCCAGGTGTCCGAAGTGCTGCTGATGCTGGCCATGCCGTTCCTGTTCGTTCGCCTTGGCGTCAAGACGATGCTGGCGGTGGGCATGGCGGCCTGGGTGGTGCGCTATGCCCTGTTCGCCTTTGGCGATGCGGGCGGCGGCTTCTCGCTGCTGGTCATCGGCATCGTGCTGCACGGCATCTGCTACGACTTCTTCTTCGTCACCGGCCAGATCTACACCGATGCGCATGCCGGCCCCGCCGCGCGCAGCAGCGCACAGGGCTTCATCACCCTGGCCACGTACGGCGTGGGCATGCTGATCGGCACCTTCCTGTCCGGCGCGGTGGTGGAGCACTACACCACGGCAGCCGGTCCGGACTGGCAGAAGATCTGGTTGTTCCCGGCCGGCGTCGCACTGGTCGTGCTGATCGCTTTCCTGTTGTTGTTCCGCGATCGGCCGGTGGCCGCGTCCGTGCCTTCCACGCCCTGAGGACCCCGCCCGATGCAGAAGCTTGGAATCGCCATCGTCGGCACAGGCATGATCGGTGCCGTGCATCGCCGCGCGGCACTGCTGGCCGGCGCCGCGGTCCGCGGCGTGGCCGCCTCGTCGCCGCAGCGCGCACGTGAAGCCGCGCAGTCGTGGAACGTTCCGCGCGCCTATCGGAACATCGAGGAGGTGGTCGCCGATCCGCAGGTACAGGTCGTGCATATCTGCACACCCAACCATCTGCATCGCCCCATGGCGGAAGTCGCGTTGCGGGCCGGCAAGCACGTGATCTGCGAGAAGCCGCTGGCCACCACGCTGGACGATGCACAGGCCCTTGCAGCATTGGCCGCCTCGACCGGGCTGGTCGGCACGGTGCCCTTCGTCTACCGCTACCACCCGGTGGTGCGCGAGGCACGCGCACGCATCGCGCAGGGTGAGCTGGGACCGTTGCACCTTATCCACGGCAGCTACCTGCAGGACTGGCTGCTCGACCCTGCCAGCAACAACTGGCGCGTGGACCCGGCGCTGGGTGGCGCATCGCGCGTGTTCGCCGACATCGGCTCGCACTGGTGCGACCTGGTGGAATGGGTCAGCGGCGAGCGCTTCACCGAGGTCAGCGCGGCGTTCGATACCGTGATCGCCGAACGCGGCGCCCTCGGCGGACAGAGTTTCACCACGCCGACGGCGGGCAGCACGATGCAGGCGGTGACCAGCGAGGACGTGGCGGCGGCGATGTTCCGTACCGGCGCCGGCACGCTGGCGTCGCTGACGGTCAGCCAGGTATCGGCGGGACGCCGCAATCGCCTCTGGTTCGAGATCGATGGCGCCAAGGCCAGCGTTGCATTCAACCAGGAAGACCCCGAGCGGCTGTGGATCGGCCTGCCCGACCAGCGCGAGGAAATCTTCGTGCGCGGGCCCGGCGCCGGCAGTGCCGAACAACGCCGGCTGTCGGTGCTGCCGGCCGGGCACGCGCAGGGCTACGCCCAGTGCTTCGAAGCGTTTGTCGCCGACACCTATCGCGCCATTGAAGGCGTGCAGCCGCAGGGCCTGCCCACATTCGAAGACGGGCTGCGCTCTGCGCGGATCGTCGATCACGTCGTTGCATCGGCCAGGACCCGCGCCTGGACCCCCATCGCTTGAACACCGGGAGGATCTGTTGATGACTACCCCTGCTCGCAGAACGGCGGCCCTGGCCCTGCTGTTGCTGGCTGCCCTGCCCGCCTTCGCGCGCGACGCCGCCGGCCCGCAACCCCCCATCGCGGTGCAGATGTATACGCTGCGCAACGCCGGCTCGCTCGACCAGCAGTTGAAGATCGTCCATGACGCAGGCGTGCACGCGGTGGAAACGGTTGGCACGCAGAACACCAGCGCTGCGGAACTCAAGCAGCTGCTGGACCGGTATTCAATCAAGGCGATCTCATCGCATGTCGCACTGGCCGATCTGCACAAGGACCTGGACCGCGTCGTGGCCTTCAACCGGTCGATCGGCAACACGACGCTGGTGGTGCCTTACCTGGACGCGAAGGATCGGCCGACCGATGCCGCGGGCTGGACCGCGCTGGGCCAGGAACTGGGCGGTATCGCCCGGCAGGTGCGGGCCAAGGGCATGCGCCTGGCCTACCACAACCATGACTTCGAGCTGGTCGACTTCAACGGCAAGACCGGCCTGGAACTGCTGTTCGCCGCCGCCGGCCCCGACCTGCAGACCGAACTGGATCTGGCCTGGGTCGCGCGTGCAGGCCTGGACCCGGCGGTGATGCTGGGAAAACTGCGGGGCCATGTGTTCGCAGTGCATGCCAAGGACAATGCGCCGCAGGGCCAGGCTGAAGACGAAGGCGGCTTCGCCGCCGTGGGCCAGGGCGTACTGGATTGGAACGCGATCCTGCCTGCCGCGGCCGCTGCCGGCGTGCAGTGGTTCATCGTCGAGCACGACCAGCCACGCGATCCGGCCAAGGTCATCCAGACCGGCGCGGACTACCTGCGTGAACATCTGAAACCCACTGTGCCCGCCGGCGCACAACGCTGACGCGTGAAGGAGCCCCGCATGAAAACGATTCTGGCAATCGCCGTGGCCCTGGGCGGCATGAGCCTTGCGACAGCAGCATGGTGCAAGGACGATCCTGCCGCGGGTGCCAAGCTCTACACCGCGAACTGCACGGCCTGCCACGGCGCCGATCGTGCGGGCATGCCGGGGGCATTTCCCGCACTCACCGACATCAACAAGCGGCTGCAGCCGGCGCAGATCAAGGACAAGATCAGCAAGGGCGGCGGATTGATGCCGCCCTTCCCCCAGCTGTCGCAGCAGGAGATCGCCGACATCGCCAGCTACCTGGCCAAGTAACAGGTCGGCATTACAGTTCGCGCACCCAGATGTTGCGGTAGCTGACCCTGGAATCATGCTCCTGCAGGTAGATCGGCGCGCACCCGTGTGGCGCGTACGAAGGCGCGCCGATGTACTCGGTCCTGCCCGCCAGCACGGTGTCGTTCTGCACCAGCACACCGTTGTGCAGGACGGTGATGCGGGCGGGCGAGAGGAGCCCGCCGCCCGGCGAGAAACGCGGTGCCTTCCACAGGATGTCGTAGGCCTGCCACTGCCCCGGT
Source organism: Stenotrophomonas sp. STEN046 (assembly GCF_056759755.1). Taxonomy (NCBI): domain Bacteria; kingdom Pseudomonadati; phylum Pseudomonadota; class Gammaproteobacteria; order Lysobacterales; family Lysobacteraceae; genus Stenotrophomonas; species Stenotrophomonas sp. STEN046. The sequence continues at coordinate 24,653 of NZ_JBRRDR010000010.1, read as the reverse complement.
GCGCGCGAGGCATTCACCAGCGGCATGGCCTGCTTGTAGATCGAGCCCGCCTGGCCGTTGGCATAGGTCGGGTTGTTGTAGCTGTCGAGCACCTGCAGCTCGTACAGCTCCTGCAGGAAGATGCCGCTGTTGCCCCGGTTCTGACCATCAAAGCCCTTCGTGTCGGTGGGCGTGCGCCACTCGACATGCAGCTGGATATCGCAGAAGCGCTGCGTGGTGCGAATGCCCTTGCTGCCCGGAACCACCGTGAGCGCGCCATCGGAAACGCGCCAGGGTACGCGTCCGCCCTGCTCAGACTCCCATGCGGACACGTCCTTGCCATCGAACAGCACGACCGCATCGGAGGGCGCGCCGCCTGCAGGCGTGGCCACGCTGGCGGGCAGCGGGGTCCACACTTCCGTCTTCGCCGGATCGCGCGCGGGGTCGGTGCCGGCCTGTGCGAGCAGCGGTGCCGCCGCCAGCATGCCGGCCGCCATCAACAGCGGCCTGATCATCAGGGAGCGCTCCATCAGCCGGTCCCCCACGCAGGCGTGCCGGGAACATAGGCCAGATCGCCGTCATAACGACCCGGCACGGCGACGTACCGCAGCACTTCGGTCGCGCCGACCTTCGATGTGAAGAAGCCGAAGATGGCCAACTGCTTGATCATCGTGAAGTAGTGCGGCATGGCTTCCCCTTCCTCGGCGGTACCGGTCTCGGTCACCTCGACCGTGTGTGCTTTTGCCTCTGCATCCAGCGCGCGCAGCAGTTCGGCACGGGCCGGCGCGGCGAGCGATACGAAGCGGCCGCCGGCACGCTTGTCGATAGCGGTCAGCCCGGCGCGGAACGTTGCCTGCTGCCGGGCGGTGTAGCAGTCGGTGACAAACTGCGCCATGAACACCCCGGCGCCTGCATCCTTCGCCCCCGGTGTCTTCGTCCGCGGCAGGATGGTGTCGGCGATCTCGTCCAGCATGCCCACATCGAGCGCGGAGAACAGGTTCTTCGCCGCCGTCGCAGGTGCCTGCCCCTGGGCAAGCGCGGGCAGGCCGACCATGGCCGCGCCTGTGGCAGCGAAGATCATCTTCAGCAGTTCGCGGCGATCCATCAGAGGTTCCCCGCTTTCAGTTCACGCACCGCATGGTCGGCGGCCCGGGCCGTCAGCGCCATGTAGGTCAGTGAGGGATTCACGCAGGCGCTGGAGGTCATGCAGGCACCATCGGTCACATACACGTTGGGCGCATCCCAGACCTGGTTGTGCTGGTTCAGCACCGAGCTTTTCCGATCACGCCCCATGCGTGCGGTCCCCATTTCATGGATGCCCTTGCCCGGGGCATAGTCGTTGTCGTGCATCTCCACATCCTTGACACCGGCGGCCTCCAGCATCTCGGCGGCATCGGCCGCCATGTCCTTGCGCATGGCCTTTTCATTGGCGCGCATTGCAACGTCCATCGCCAGCACCGGCAACCCCCACTTGTCCTTGCGCTCCCGGTCCAGGCGGATCGTGTTGTCGTGGTGCGGCAGCATTTCGCCGAATCCGGTCATGCCGATGCGCCAGTCACCCGGCACGGTCAGCGCCTCTTTCAGGTCGGCACCGATGTTCAGCTCGGCGATCTCGCGCGACCACCCGCTGCGGCTGGCACCGCCCTGGTAGCCGAACCCGCGCAGGTAGCCGCGCTTGTCCGCCGCGACGTTGCGGAAGCGGGGAATATAGAAGCCGCAGGGACGACGACCGAAGTAGTACTTGTCGTCATAGCCTTCGACGCGGCCGGAGGCACCTGCACCGAAGTGATGGTCCATCACGTTGTGCCCGAGCTCGCCGGACGAAGAGCCCAGCCCGCCTTCCCATACATCGGTGGCCGAGTTCATCAGCAGCCAGGTCGAGTTGAAGGAGGACGCGTTGAGGAAGATCACCTTGGCCGTGTACTGGTAGGTCTCCCCCGTCTCGGCGTCGATGATCTCCACGCCCCGCGCGCGCTTGCGGTCCTTGTCGTAGAGCACTTCCTTGACGATCGAGAACGGCCGCAACGTCAGGTTGCCGGTCTTCATGGCGGCCGGCAGCGTGGCCGACTGGGTCGAGAAGTACGCACCGAAGGGACAGCCCAGGATGCACTTGTTGCGGTACTGGCAGTTGACGCGGCCCTGTTCGGGCAGGGGCTGCGTAATGTTGGCGGTGCGCGAGTGGATCATGTGCCGGGTGCCGCCGAAGGCCTTCTTGATCCGCGCGGCCACGTCCTTCTCGACGATGTTCAACGGGATCGGCGGCAGGAACTCGCCATCCGGCAACACGTCCAGCCCTTCGCGCGTACCAGCAATGCCGGCGAATTTTTCCACATGGTCGTACCACGGCGCGATATCGGCGTAGCGGATGGGCCAGTCGGTCGCGATACCGTCCTTGAGGTTGGCTTCGAAATCCAGGTCGGAGAAGCGATAGCTCTGCCGGCCCCACATCAATGAGCGGCCGCCGACGTGATAGCCGCGGAACCAATCGAATCGTTTGGTCTCGATGTAGGGCGAGTCCTGTTCGTTGGCCCACATTCCTTCCAGGTTCTCGGCCAGCGCGTAGTCGCGCATCAACACCGGGAAGGCGGCCTTCATCGCCTGTGTGGGCCGGTTGCGGTGCGGGAAATCCCACGGTTCCTTCATCGCATTGACGTAGTCCTTGACGTGTTCGATGTTGCGGCCGCGTTCGAGCATCAGGACCTTCAGGCCCTTCTCGGTCAGTTCCTTCGCCGCCCAACCGCCACTGATTCCCGAGCCAACGACGATGGCGTCGTAATGATTGTCTGCCATGGGTACTTCACCTAGGTGGATATCGTTTCAGACGTCGCAGAGGCGGATCGCCTCGCGCAGCGAGCCGACGGGATCAGGCGCTGCAGGCATGAATTCCTGCGCCAGATACCCATCGAAACCGGTGTCGCGGATCGCACGACAGATGGCCGGATAGTTCAGTTCCTGCTGATCCCCGATCTCGTGCCGGCCGGGCACGCCTGCAGTGTGGTAATGCTTGAAGCAGGCGTGATGCTTGCCGATGGTGGCGATGATGTCGCCCTCCATGATCTGCATGTGGTAGATGTCGTAGAGCAGACCGAAGTTGTCCGAACCGAGCCGCTGGCACAGCTCGACGCCCCATGCGGAGTGATCGCACAGGTAGTCGTGGTGATCGACCCTGGAGTTCAGCAGCTCCATCACCAGCACCACCCCGCGCTTCTCGGCATGCCCGAGGATGCGCTTGAGTCCGGCCTCGGCATTGGCCAGGCCTTCCCGGGAGTCCATGCCGTTGCGGTTGCCGGAAAAACAGATGAGGTTGCGATAGCCGGCATCGGCGACCAGATCAATGTGCCGTGTGTAGCGTTCCACCAGCTGGTCATGGAACTGGCGGCCGGCAAAGCCTTTGGTGAGGCCGAGCTCCGCGCCGTTGCACATCGCGCTGTAGACGCCATGGGCTTTCAAGGTCGGCCAGTCCTCCGCGCCCACCAGGTCGATCGCGGCAAAACCGATGTCCTTCACCGTCGTGCAGAGCTGGGCGACCGACAGCTGCGGGAAGGTCCAGCGCGCGACGGAATGCTTCAGGTTGCCCTTGAGCGGTGCGGCGGCGGCGAATGCGGGGAGTACACCTGCCGCCCCCAGGCCAATGCTGCCGGCAACCGCGAGACGCAGCGCATCGCGCCGCGTGAGGCCCGTCGCCGGGGCCGGTCTGATCGAATGGATGGACATCCACCTGCCGGCCTCCCAACCGGTATCAAACGCAACGATTCACAGCAATGCAATCGATTGCACCATAGGGGAGGAAATTGTCTTTTTGCAAGTCGCGGTGCACGAAAACCGATGCTGCGAGGCACAACCATGCAGGAATCCCGAAAAAAGAAAAGCCCCGCATCGGCGGGGCTTTCTTTTGTGCTGCGAACGCGCGTTCGATCAGAACGGAATATCGTCGTCGGCAAAGTCGTCCATCGGCGGCGCCTGCTGCGGCTGCGGGCGCTGGTTGCCACCCTGGTTGCCGTAGCCACCGCCCTGGTTGCCGTAACCGCCACCCTGGCCACCGCGCGGGTTGCCGCCACCACCGCCACCGCCGCCGTACTCCTGGCGCGGCGCCTGCTGGCGCTGCGGGCGCTCACCGCCGCCGTAGTTGCCGCCACCGCCACCGCCGCCGCCACCGCCTTCACCGCGGCCGCCCAGCATCTGCATCTCGTCGGCAATGATGTCGGTGGAGTACTTCTCCACGCCGTCCTGGCCGGTGTACTTGTCGTAACGCAGGCTGCCTTCGACATACACCGAGCTGCCCTTGCGCAGGTACTCGCCGGCAATCTCGCCGAGCTTGCCGAAGAACACCACGCGGTGCCATTCGGTGCGCTCCTGCTGGTTGCCATCCTTGTCCTTGCGGACGCTGGTGGTGGCCAGGCTGATGCGGGTGATCGCCATGCCGCCTTGGGTGTACTTCACGTCCGGGTCGTTACCGAGGTTGCCGACCAGGATGACTTTATTGATGCCGCGCGCCATAGATGGGTTCTTCCGTTGTCCGGGGCAGGCCGCCAGTGATATCACGTCCCCCGGGCGGGGGGCAGTGCGCAGGGGCCGCCCCCGGTGAATTTGGGGGAATGCGAGAACGGGGCATCTTACCATTGCCGCCGCGCCGCGCCTCGTCAGGCAAGCCCTTGGCGTGCTCCGGAATCCGCCTCTCACCTAGTGTCGCAAGGGACCTGCACGGGCGCCGGTCGTTCCCCTGCCCGCCCATGGCATCATCCCGGGGTCCTTCTCCAGCAGCTCCCGCATGACCATCAAAGGCAAAGCCACCTCCCTGGACATCGCCCACCTGGCCGGGGTCTCCCAGCCCACGGTGTCGCGGGCCCTGCGCGGCAGCCCGATGGTCAACGCCGAAACCCGCGAGCGCATCCTGCGCATCGCCCGCGAGCTGAACTACAAGGTCGACAAGAACGCCTCCAGCCTGCGCCTGCGCAACGCCGGCACCCTCGCCCTGCTGTTCTTCGAGGACCCGACCAACGACGACTCGCTGATCAACCCGTTCTTCCACTCGATGCTGGGCTCGATCACCCGCGCCTGCGCCCTGCACGGCCAGGATCTGCTGGTGTCGTTCCAGCAGCTGTCCACCGACTGGCAGGCCGACTACGAGGACAGCAACAAGGCCGACGGCATCATCCTGCTGGGTTACGGCGACTACCACGAGTCGCGCGACCGGCTGCAGCGGCTGGTCGAACAGGGCACCCATTTCGTGCGCTGGGGCGCGGCCCTGCCCGGCCAGCCCGGCGTATCGATCGGCAGCGACAATTTCCAGGGCGGGCATGACATCACCACCCACCTGCTGGGCCAGGGCTGTCGCCGCATCGCCTTCCTCGGCCATGCGTCGAGCCACTACCCGGAATTCGAAGAGCGCTACCGCGGCCACGTCGAAGCGCTGCGCACCCATGGCCTGGCCGCCGACCCGGCGCTGCAGCACGATGCCATCACCACCGAAGCCTCTGGCCAGGAGGCGTGCCTGGCGCTGCTGGCCCGTGGCGAGCCGATCGATGCGATCTGCGCGGCCAGCGACCTGATCGCCATCGGTGCGATCCGCGCGTTGCGCGAGTGCGGCCTGCGCGTTCCGCAGGATGTGGCGGTCACCGGTTTCGATGACATTCCGCTGGCCGCGTCGGTATCGCCGGCACTGACCACCGTGCAGCAGGACACCAAGCAGGCCGGGCAGCTGCTGGTCGAAAAGCTGCTGGCATCGATCGGCCGGCAGCCGGTGGAAAGCCAGAGCATCCCGGTGAAACTGGTGGTGCGCGAATCGTCGCTGCGCGCCTAGCCCGCTCAGGTCCCCTCCGGCATCGACGAACGTACCGCCGCACTGAATTCATCCAGCAGGAAGGGCTTGGCGATCATCGCCATGCCATCCTCGAGGAACGACGAGCGTTCCTGAGCCTTTTCCGCATAGCCGGTCATGAACAGGATCGGCAACGCCGGGCGTGACTGCCGGGCGATCTCGGCCAGCTGGCGCCCGTTGAGTCCCGGCAAGCCGACATCGGTTACCAGCAGATCGATGGTCTGCGCAGAGGCCAGGATGGGGATGGCCGCATCGGCGTCCCCCACCACCTGCGCGTGATAGCCCAGGTCTTCCAGCACGATGGTCACCAGCATCCGCACCTGCTCGTCATCCTCCACCACCAGGATCGACTGGCCCTCGCCGTGCCGGATCGGCCGCGCCGGGACGCTCTCCTGTACTACCGCGGCCTGCTCGGCAATCGGGATGAACAGCAGCACCGTGGTGCCTTCGCCCACATTCGATTCAATGGCGATATGGCCGCCGGACTGCTGCATGAAGCCATACACCATCGACATGCCCAGCCCCGTGCCCTTGCCGATGGGCTTGGTGGTGAAGAACGGCTCGAACGCACGCTCGACCACTTCCGGTGCCATGCCGGCGCCGGTATCGGCCACGGCCACCATCGCATAGTCGCCGGCCGGCACGGCGCGGTACTGACCCTCCCGCACCGTCGCCTGCGAAGCACGCAGGGTGAGCTCGCCGCCATGCGGCATCGCATCGCGTGCGTTGATGGCCAGGTTCAGCAGCGCGCTCTCGAATTGGTTTGCATCCAGGGTGGCATGCAGCGGCGAGGGACAGGGTTCGGCGCGCAGGCGGATGGTCTCGCCCAGCGTGCTGTGCAGCAGTTGCTGCACTGATACCAGCAGTGTGTTGATCTCCACCGGTCGCGCGTCCAGCGACTGCCGCCGCGAGAACGCCAGCAGCCGCTGGGTCAGCGCGGCTGCGCGCTGTGCCGAGGCGGTGGCGGTGTCCAGGAAGCGTTCCAGATCGTCCACCCGGCCCATGTCCAGCCGCAGCCGTACGATGTCCAACGCCGACAGGATACCGGTCAGCATGTTGTTGAAATCGTGTGCGATGCCGCCGGTCAGCTGGCCGATGGCTTCCATCTTCTGCGACTGCCGCAGCGCGGTTTCGCTGGCTTCGCGCGCGGCCATCTGCGCTTCAAGTTCGCGGGTGCGCTCGGCCACCATCGCCTCCAGCGCATGCGCGTGCTGCTGGCTGCTGGCCAGGGCCAGCTTGGCGGCGGTGATATCGGTGACAAACACGTGGAAGCCATCGATGCGACCGGCGTCGTCACGGCGTGGCGAGTACCGCACCTCGCAATCGCGGCGACCGTGCACGCGGTGTGGCCAGACGATCTCGAACACGGCCTCGCGGCCGGACAAGGCCGCCTCCATCGCCGGTCGTCGTTGCTGCCATACGTTCTCGCCGATGACCTCGCGCACGTGCCGGCCGATCACTTCACCGGTGGGCAGGTCGAACCAGGTCTCATAGGCCTTGTTGGCAAAACGGAAGCACAGCGCGCGATCGACGAAGGCGATCAGCACCGGCATCGCATCGGCGATCAGGCGCAGCTCGGATTCACTGCGCGCCAGCGCCGCGCGGCCATCGGCCAACGCCGCCACCTGGTCACGCACCACGAACTGCTTGTCACGCGCACGCAGTGCGCCCTGCACCGCGCTGAGCAGCGACATGCTGCCCAGCGGACGGTCCATTTCCACCACGTTGATCGACCCGGGCAGCAACGGCTCGCGGGTGGAGCGCCGGTAGGAACGCGCCGAACGCAGCAGGATGAAGGGGATATCCGACCACGCCGGTTGCTGCTGAAGCACCTGCAGCAGCGCATCGCTGCCGCGTGCCACGGCCTCCTGGGTGACAACGACCAGCCCGGTATCGTCATCCAGCTGCCTAGCCAGCACTTCCAGGCTGGGTGCGATCTGCGTGCTCAGCCCTGCGCTGCCGAGAACCCCGGCGATGCTGTCGGCGTCGCGTCCGAACGGAGCGACGATGCGGACGACGGTACTGCCACCTCCGCTATCGGACATCGGTCTGGCCCAGCAGCGACGCACTGTCACCGACAAATTCAGGCGTGCCGGTGAGGATGCCCTGGAAATCTGCCAGTGCCGCGCTGACGGTGATGCCACGGCCGTCGATCTTCAGCTCGCGGATGGTGTCCTCATGCGCACCACCACGGTTCTTGATGACCGAAATCGCCTTGCGGATGCGGCCCTTGGCTTCGAAGAAGCGGAACAGCACCACCGCATCGGCGATGTAGGACACATTGAGGCTGCCGGTGGACATGGTGCCGACCAGGCCGTGCTGCGGGTTGATCAGGAAGGTGGCCACGCCCTTCTGGTTGAGGTAGGACAGCATCTCGTGCAGCTGCAGCATCAGCTGCTTTTCCTGCGGCATGGCGGTCACGTAGCCGTTCAGGCTGTCGATCACCAGCACGGTGCAGCTGCGCTCTTCCACGGCCTTACGCAGGTTCCATGAGAACTCGCCCGGCGAAACTTCCGCCGGGTCCATCTGCAGGATCTCCAGCAGGCCCGAACGCAGGTGCTTGTCCAGATCGATATCCAGTGCAGCCGCTCGCGCCAGCAAGGTACCCACGCGCTCGTCGAACTCGAAGATGCAGCTGCGCTCGCCGCGTTCGCAGGCGGCCCACACGTACTGCAGGGCGACGTTGGTCTTGCCGCTGCCGGCCGGGCCGGTCAGCAGGGTCGATGTCCCACGCAGGGGCCCGCCGCCCAGCAGCCGGTCGATCTCATCCACGCCGCTGCTGATCGGGGTGCCAACGAATCGGCCGTGATGTTCGGATGCGATCAGGCGCGGGAAGATCTGCAGCCCACCGCTGCGGATTACCATGTCGTGGTAACCGGCGATGAAATTGACACCGCGCAGTTTCTGCACCTGCATGCGGCGCCGCGCGGGACCGAAATCCAGCGTCAGCCGTTCCAGGGAAACCACGCCATGGCACAGGCTGTGCAGCTGCCCATCGCGCTCCTCGTTGGTGGAGGTCAGGTCGTCCACCAGGATGACCGTCGCGCTCTTGGGTGCGAAGAACTGCTTCAGCGCCAGGATCTGCCGGCGATAGCGCAGCGAATCCTGCGCCAGCAGCCGCAGCTCGGACAGCGAATCGAAGACCACACGGGTCGGCCCGATGCTGTCCACCTTGGACATGATCAGGTTGACCGTCTCGTCCAGCTCCATTTCCCAGGAATGCAGCACCGACTGCAGGCGGCCATTGCCCATGGCCCCCTCGGCCGAGCCCAGCTCGAACAGATGCAGGCCCTCCAGAGACCAGCCGTGGGCGGCGGCGACTTCGCGCAGCTCCTCGGCGGTTTCCGAAAGCGTGATGTACAGGCAGCGCTCCCCGCGCCGCAGCCCTTCCAGCAGGAACTGCAACGACAAGGTGGTCTTGCCGGAACCAGGCGGCCCTTCCAGCAGGTACAGGCGTGCCTGCGGCAGCCCGCCGCCCAGGATGGTGTCCAGCCCTTCTATTCCGGTTACGATCCGCATGTGCGCCTGCATGGCAATGGCCAAAGAGGGGCAAAGCCTAGCGATGCCGCTGTGGAGGCATTGTGTGATCCAGCGCACCGATGCCAACGCATTCAGGAATATTTCACGACTACGCCATCCGCACGCCGGCCCTGCCAGGTCAGGCGCCGCCGAGCCGTCACCCCGCTATCCGTTCTTCCAGGAGAAGGCCTTTGTCCGCCGTCGGCATGACCCGCACCGTACCGGTAACGGCGGCGATCGGCATGTCACGTGCAGGCTGGGGCCCGGCGCCTTGAGCGATCGCGTGGATTCAGCGCACCGCCACCTTCGGCCCCAGAACGGCCAGCACTACGTAGACCACGATCGAGGCGACCGTACCCAGCGCCGCCGGCACCCCGAACGCCCACGCCGAACGGCCCTGCTGGCGCGCCCACTGCGCCAGATGCCACGCCGCGCCCAGGTTGATCAGCCAGGCGATGACGAACACCGGCCACTGGACAATCCCCACCGCGCGCAGCAGGGGCATGGCCACCAGTGCAGCGACGACGGCCGCGATCAGATAGATCATTGCGTTGCGGGAGTGTCGGGCGATAGTGCTGGACATGGCGTTGCTTCCTTTGGACGGGGGCGCTGCATTCTGTACTGGCGAGCCATGCTCGGCTCCGACTGTAGGTCGTCGCTCCGCGCTTCACTGCCCACACGCTACTCGTTGCGACGATACAACAGCCAGCCGTAGACCATGAATGCAGGCACAGGCCCAAGCGCGGCAATTCCTGCATACAGCCAGGCGCGGCGGCGCTGCACGCGGGCGCGCCAGTAAAGATGGTAGGCCGCCCCCCAGGCACCTATCCATGCCAGCAGTGGCGCGGGGGTATCGTGCATGTCGAAGGCGAAGGCAAGAACAAGACCGAGAGCCAGCGAGAATGCGAAGCCGGTAACCAGCCAGATGACGGCGAGTCGTTCGTGGTAAGAGGCACTGCGTTCCTGCAGGGTCATGTCCGAGTCCTTTCGATTCAGTAGGTACAAAGCAGCCGAGCATGGGCTCGGCCCTACAGGACAGTCAGCCCTGCGCGAAGTCCTTGAGGATCTCGCCCACGCCGCTCGGCGAAATCTCAAAACCCAGCGTGGTGCCCGGGTTGATCACCACACCATACCCGCCCGGCACGCGACGCAGCACGTCCAGCATCAGCCAGCGGATCTGGTGTTCGGCCTGCTGGCTGTAGATGCCCACCCGCGATGGATCGGTGAACACCGCCACATGCAGGGTGCCCTGCTTGTCGAACAGCAGCGGGTCGAAGCCGCTGCCATCAGGGGTGACCAGGCTGCCGGTCAACAGCACCACCTCGGAGGCGACGAAGGCCTGCATGAAGGCGCGGATCGGCACCGTTCCGTCCATCGCCGCCTTCAGCAGGGTTTCGATCGGGGTCTGCGGGGCAAGGTCGGTCATGACGGTACGGCGGGGCGCGAGGGGTGCCTATTGTAGAGTCGAGCTTGCTCGACTGCTCGAAAAGCGTGCCAACCAAGGTTGGCACCCACCATAGCGGTAGCGCCGGGCCATGCCCGGCGGCGCCCTCAGCGCCCCAGCCGCTGGTCGCGCGCCTGCTGGTCGGCCACGGCCTTGTCCAGCTCGGCCTGCAGCATCGGCTGCTTCACCTCGGCGTCCAGCACGAACACCTTCACCCCGTGTGCGGGCACCTCGGTTTCCAGCGACCGCTTCACCTTCAGTTCGCCGCCATCCAGCGCATCGCGCCAGGTGCCCGGCTGCAGGTAGCGGTCCACCTTGAACGGCTTCGCCGCATCGCCCTTGTTCAGCAGCACCAGCGCGGTCTGCGCCACATCGCCGTGCTGCAGCACACGCAGGAACACCGCTTCATCGCCCTGCAGGCGCTCGTTCACCTGCAGGCCGCGTTGCAGTGCCGGGGTCGCTTCGCGCAGAAGGGCGATGCGCTGCAGCGGGCCGAAGATCGGGCTCTGCGGCGCCGCATCCACACGCGGCTGGCCGAAGTAGGCGCGGTTGCCGGCATGCTCGGCACGACCACGCATGAAGCCGGTTTCCGAGCCGTAATAGACCACCGGAATGCCGCGCGCGGTGAACAGCCAGTTGTGCGCATCGATGAAGCCGTTGTCGCTGGCCTGCAGGCGCGGCATGTCGTGGTTGTCGTAGAAGCTCATCAGCTCGTACGGGTTGGCATACGGGCCGCCGGTCAGGTGCAGGGGCTCGGCCAGGGTTTCAAAGCCCTTGCCGGCGGTGCCGAAGGTCTGCTCCAGCGCGCCCCGCAGCGGGAAATCCAGCACGCTGACGTTGGCATTGGCCGGCCAGGTGTGCTCGGCGATGCTGGCCGCGTTGTAGTCGAACGCTTCGCCAAACATGAACATGCCAGGATGCTCGGCGCGGATGCGATTGACGAATTCATGCCACCACGGGTGCGGCAGCCAGCCGATGGTGTCGATGCGCAGCGCATCCACGCCTTGCGCCGTCCACTGCAGGTACGCGCCCACCAGGTAGTCCATCACCGCCGGGTTGTGCTGGTTGAAGTCACCCAGCTCGGCCAGGTTGCCATCGAAGATCGAGCCGTCTTTGCTGTCGACCGGGCCAATGTTGTTGTAGAACGCGTGCAGCGGATTGTGCTGGGGGTCCAGCTGCTGCGGCGGCAGGTTCTGGTGGTCGGCAACGAGCTTGCCGTCCTTGTCGAAGACCTGGCCGAACTGCGGCTGCCGCGTCGGCATGGTCCAGGCCGGTGAACCGTGGTTGCCGACAATGTCCAGCACCACCTTCAGGCCGGCACCGTGCAGTCCCTTGGTCAGCCCGGCGAAATCCAGGTCCTTGCTGGGCAGGTGCTCGTCGAGCGTGTAGAAATTGATGCCCCAGTAGCCGTGGTAACCGGTCTTGCCGCGGTCGGTCAGCGTGCTGGTGCAGCTGATCGCCTTGCTGCCGGTGAACGCCTGGTCCGGGTTGTCGACGATGGGCGTGATCCACACCGCACCGAAGCCGAGCCTGCGGATGTAGTCGGCGTTGTCGAGCACGCCACGGAAGTCACCGCCGAGGTAGCCGATGTTGCCGTCCACCTTGTCCGGGCACGGCACCGGAATATCGAACGTGCGGTGCTTGCCGCCCTGCTCGCGATGATCGTTGGACGGATCACCATTGACGAAGCGATCGGTGACCACGAAGTACACCGCATCGCTGGCAAACGGCTCGGTAGTACCGACATAGGCCGGACGCGGCGCAGCAACGGCACTGCCGGCAAACAGTGCGAGGGAAACCGCAACGGACAACACACCACGCATCACACCACCTCCGGACGGGACGGGACCCGCAGCACGCACACACCGGCAACCAGCAGGCTGCACCCGCCCAGCACCAGCACATGCATCGGCTGGCCACCCAGCCATGCACGCAGGGCGAAGCCCAACGCACTGGCCGCGACCAGCTGCGGGATCACGATGAAGAAATTGAAGATGCCCATGTACACGCCCATCTTCGCCGCCGGAACACTGTCCGACAGCAGCGCATAGGGCAGCGACAGGATCGAGGCCCAGGCAAAACCCACACCCACCATCGACAACAGCAGCCAGCGGGGATCATCGATGAACATCATCGAGATCAGCCCTGCCCCGCCCAGCCACAGATTCAGCAGATGGCTCCAGCGCAGGCCGATCGCACGCACCATCGGCGGGATCAGCAGCGCGGCCAACGCCGCAAAGCCGTTGTAGGCACCAAACAGCACGCCCACCCAGTTGGCACCTTCGTTGTAGGCGGCCGACTCGACCTCGGTGGACCCGAAATGGACGCCGGCCACCGCGCGCGTGGTGAAGATCCACATCGCAAACAGGGCAAACCACGAAAAGAACTGCACCCAGGCCAGCCGTCGCATGGTGACCGGCATCGCCCGCAGATCGCCGACGATGGCGGCCAGCATGTGTGTGCCCGGCAGCACGCGCGATACCGCCAGCAGCGCGCCGTAGGCCGCACACAGGCCAGCCAGCACGTACAGCATCCTGTCGCCCTGGCGCCAGGCGATCAGCGCCGCCAGCAGCACGCCCAGCGCCAGCCACAGCGCCACCTGTGCCCACGGTGCGTGGCCCCTGACCACGGCGCCAGCATGATGCGCCGGCGGCTCGGCGTCATCGAACCCGGCCAGTTCGGTGGGTGAATACTCGCCGGTGCTGACCACCGTCCAGGTGATCGCCGCCAGCAGCACCACTGCGCCGAAGTAGAACGCATAGCGCACGGTATCGGGCACCTCGCCCGCCGCAGCGGTGTTGGCCACGCCGAAGTGGGCCAGGATGAAGGGCAGGAAGCTGGCAACGATGGCACCGATGCCGATGAAGAAGCTCTGCATCGCATAGCCGACCGGACGCTGGCGTGGCGCCAGCTGGTCGCCGACAAAGGCACGGAACGGTTCCATCGATACGTTGATCGAGGCATCCAGCACCCACAACGTGCCGGCGGCGATCCACAGCGTCGGCGAGTTCGGCATCACCAGCAGGGCCAGCGTGGTCAATACCGCGCCGATCATGAAGAACGGACGGCGCCGCCCCCAGCGCGTCCACGTGCGGTCGGACAGGTAGCCGATCACCGGCTGCACCAGCAGGCCGGTCAGCGGCGCGGCGATCCACAACCCCGGCACCGCGTCCATGTCCGCGCCCAGCGTCTCGAAGATGCGGCTGGCGTTGGCGTTCTGCAGGGCGAAGCCGAACTGGATGCCGAGGAAGCCGAAACACATGTTCCAGATCTGCCAGAACGACAGCTGCGGTTTTGCGGGACGGCTCATCGTGCGTCCCCGGCAGCCGCCACGGGCGCCACCTTCAGTGCCTGCACCTGGGCCTGGTTGAGCACGCCGTCACGCCCGCCCTTGCCACCGGTGTAGTGCGCGAAGTGCTGCAGCGCGCTCATGTTGAAGCCCTCTTCCAACGTCACCGTGCAGCGTCCCTTCGGCACCGCGAAGGTCGCCGCAGTGGAGTCCTGCATCGCCACGCTGTGCGGCAGCGCGACCGTCAGGCGTTGCGGCGGCTGGTCCTTGCACTGCAGCGCCAACTGCTTCACCGCAGCGGTCACGCCGGTGTTGATCGGGCCGTTTGGGTTGTTGTACTGCAGCCGCAGGCGCACATGGCCGGCGCGCGCCGTGCTGAACTGCCAGCGCTGCGTCCCACGCAGCACCTGCTGCGGACCGACACAGACCATTGGGCTGTGCAGCGATTCCAGCCCCCCCTCGCGCCGGGTCAGGCTCAGGCAGTGCTGCAGTCCATCATCATGGATACGTACCTGACCCTTGCTGGCGGTGGCAGCGGTGCCGTCCTGCCACAGCACCTGGCCGGCGGCGACCGCGACGCTCCAGCCCTTGCCACTACGCTTTGCCTGCGGCGCAGCCGGGGTGGCGGGCGCGCGGGCGTTGGCATCGGCAGGCGACACATCCGTACCTGCTGCCAGGGGCGCGGCAACCAGCTGCACGGTGGTCACCTTGCCGCGCGTCCTTGACGTGCCAGCCACCAGCAGGCCACTGCCGACCTGCTTCGGGCGCTCCAGCACATAGCGGTGGCGACCGGTATCGAGGGTGATCCGGCGCTGCTTGCCGAACAGTTCGGGCACCAGCGCGGCCGGCAGCTTGGGCAGTACACGGCCGTCATCCTGCACACCGAACACGCCTTCGGTGACCATCGCCAGATAGCCGGCCACCGACCACAGCTGGCGCTCGGAATTGACCACCGGCCCGCTGAGTGCACCTTCGTCCACATGCACGGCCTGGCTGGCCAGTTCGTAATTTTCCATGTTCGATCCGGCCAGCGCAGCGCCCCGCATCAGCGAGCGGATCTCAGCGGCGATGCGCGAGGTGTCGTCCAGCTTGCGGGCCGCCCGCAGCGAGTACGCACTGACAAACGGCCAGATTGCGCGGTTGTGGTAGATCGGCTGCTGCGCTTCCTGCGGCCACACCACCGGGCTGCCGGCCGGTCCCATCGGATAGGCGGCCAGTGCCCGCCGCGCGCGCTCGAGCGGCAGCACGTCGGCAAGGATGCCCAATGACAGGCCCAGCAGATCAACCTTGGCGTAGGGCACCGGGTGTGCTGCTTCGCCGATGTAGCTCATGTACTGGCCCATGTCCTGTCGCCAGAAGCGCGCGTCGATCTGCACCGCCAGCGCATCGGCCCAGGCCTTGTACTGCACGCTGCGCTCGTCCCCCAGCTGCTGCGCCATCTGCTGGCCCAGGCGCAGCGCCTGGTAATGCAGCACGTTGGTGGACAGCGCGTAGGAATCACCAATGAAGCGCACGTTCCCGCGCGTCCAGTCCGGGTAGGTCTGCTCGCGCCAGTCCAGGAACGAGGTCTCGCCGCGATACAGCCCCATCTGCGCGTCGAACACCATCGCCCGGTCCTGCGCCAGGGTGCCCTGCAACGCCTGCCAGACCTGTTCGGCGAATGCCGGATCGTCCAGCAGGTGGCGTGCGGCAAGGAACCACACCACGCGGTCGCTGCTGATCGGCCAGCTGCCACCGGAACCGGTGTCCTGGGCGACGAACAGCCCCGCCGTGTGCCCATCGCGCGCGGCCGACAGCTTGAACTGCAGCGACTGCCGCGTGCGCTTCGGGTCCAGCTTCGCCAGCGCCAGATCGGCGGCGAAGCTGACATCGCGCGTCCACACATAGGGCCAGCGCGCACCGGTCTGGAAGCACTCGCACGGCACCGGCCGACCTTCATCGAAGGCCGGATCGCGGATCGCGTCCACCCGATCCTGGTCCATTTCCTGCTGGGCCAGTGCGAACAGCGCGTCGAACATCACGCTGCCGGTCTGGCTGCGCATGGGTGCGGCGGCAATGCGCACTTCGCCCTGTGGCGCATGCAGCACGAAGCCGCCCTTGGCAGCGGCGTCGGCACGCGCGTGGCGGCCATCGAATTCCAGGTCGGCCGCCTGCGCGGTCGTCCCCAGCGCTGCCCCCAGGGCAGCGGTCAGGCAAATGATCTTCAGCATCGAAGCGGCAGACCGGCTTGCGCCCGTCGACCTCCCTCCCTCTCCGCAGCGTTGTAGGTCCGTAGCGCCGTTGCCGGCGTGCGGGCGCGACACCTCCCTCAAGGTGCCTGGCCCCATGGTAGACGCCGGGCTGTCGCCTGCGTCCGCTTGCATACGTATTCATCACCCGCGGCGCCAGCACACCTGTCCGGCTGGCTTATGGTCCGGATCTGCCAACGGCGCCTTGGGAGGGGAAATGCCGATGTCACCCACTGCTGTACGCGCGATGTTCGCGCACGCCTTCGGCCTGCTCCTGCTGGGCCTTGCGACGCTGGCGCACGCCGCAGCCGAGGTCACCCGCGTGGAATCGCCGGGCAAGGTGCTCAGCGTCAGCCTGGTGCTCGACGGCGGCACCGCACGTTATCGCGTCGACCGCTTCGGGCAACCGGTGGTCGCCGATTCCAAGCTCGGCTTCGCACTGCGCGACGGTCGCCTCGACCGCGATTTTGTCCTGCTCGGGCAGGAGCGCCGCAGCGTGGATGACACCTGGGAACAACCCTGGGGCGAGCGTCGGGTCACCCGCAACCACTTCAACGAGCTGACCGTGCATCTGGCCGAGACCACCGGCAGCAAGCGCCGGCTGGATCTGGTGTTCCGCGTGCATGACGACGGTGTCGGCTTCCGCTATGTATTCCCTGAACAGCCGAACCTGCGCGAAGCGATCATCGACGACGAACTGACCGAATTCGCGATCGCGCCGGAGTCGACGGCGTGGTGGATTCCCGCAGGCGAGCCGATCCACTACGAATACCTGTACCAGCGCACGCCGCTGCGTGAGGTGCCACTGGTGCACACCCCCATCACCCTGCGCAGCCAGGACGGGTTGCACGTGGCCATCCACGAAGCGGCGCTGGTGGACTACGCCGGCATGTGGCTGCGGCGCACCGAAGGCCAGCGCCTGCGCGCGCAGCTTTCACCCTCGGCCGAGGGCTGGAAGGTCCGCCGCACCCTGCCCTTCGCCACGCCGTGGCGCACGCTGCAGATCGCCGATCACGCCGGTGGCCTGGTCGAATCGGACCTGATTCTCAACCTCAACGAACCCAATGCGCTGGGCGATGTGAGCTGGGTGAAACCGGCCAAGTACCTGGGCGTGTGGTGGTCGATGCACCTGGACAACGAAAGCTGGGCAACCGGGCCGAAGCACGCCGCCACCACCGCCAAGACCAGGAAGGTGATCGACTTCGCCGCCGCGCACGGCTTCCGAGGGGTGCTGGTGGAAGGCTGGAACCCCGGTTGGGATGGCAACTGGGTCGGCAACGGCTACGACTTCGATTTCACCCGCGCCACGCCTGACTTCGATATCGAGGCGCTGTCGGCCTATGGTCTGAAGAAGGGCGTGCACCTGATCGGCCACCATGAAACCGGCTGTGCCATCGAGCACTACGAAGACCAGCTCGGTGCAGCGCTGGATCTGTATGCGCGGCTGGGCGTGGACCAGTTCAAGACCGGCTACGTCTGCGATGACGGCCAGGTCGATCGGCGCAATCCTGCCGGCGGACCGCTGTGGCGCGAGTGGCATGACGGCCAGTTCATGGCCCGTCACCACCTGAAGGTGGTGCAGGAAGCCGCCGCCCGCCACCTCTCGGTCAATCCACACGAGCCGATCAAGGATACCGGCCTGCGCCGCACCTATCCGAACTGGATATCGCGCGAGGGCGCGCGCGGCATGGAATACAACGCCTGGGGCCAGCCACCGAATCCACCCGAGCACGAGGTCAACCTGGTATTCACCCGCATGCTGGCCGGGCCGATGGATTACACCCCCGGCATACTCAGCCTGAAGGGCCGCCATGGCCAGCCCATTCAAAGCACGCTGGCGCGTCAACTGGCCCTGTACGTGGTGCTGTACAGCCCGATCCAGATGGCGGCCGATCTGCCCGAACACTACCTGCAGCACCGCGATGCTTTCCGCTTCATCGAAGACGTAGCGGTGGACTGGGAACAGAGCCACGTGCTTGACGGCGAGGTCGGCGACTACGTGACCATCGTGCGCCGCGCGCGCAACGGCCGCGATTGGTTCCTGGGCAGCATCACCGATGAGCACGGCCGCGTGCTGCCGCTATCGCTGGGCTTCCTGGAACCGGGCGTGCGCTACCGCGCCGAGATCTATCGTGATGGCGAGGGCGCGGATTTCCGCAGCAATCCCTTCGCGTTCAAGCGCGAAACACGCGAGGTCAGCAGCACCGATTCACTCACCCTGGTGCTGGCGCCGGGCGGCGGACAGGCCATCCGCTTCACACCGCTGTGAATGGACGGGTACTGCCGGAATGATGATCTGGAATCGATTACAACCCTGCATTAGCCATTGAATACGTATGCAGGGTGATTCCCGCGGAGAACACGCTGCCTACCATAGCGGCGACGACAGCGGCCACCGCGTCGCACGTCCTGGACAGCATCGGGACGACCACGAATCGCACTACAACATTACCTGGGAGGGGAAAATGTTGAACCACAAGCGCAGCGCGCTGAGCATCGCGTTGGCCGTCGTACTGACGCCGTCGCTGGCAGCCGCACAGTCCACGCAGCCCACCGCGACCACGCCCACCGGCACCGCTGCCACCAACCTGGACACCGTGCAGGTCACCGGCATCCGTCGCGGCATCGAAAGCGCGATCGCGGTCAAGCAGGACGCCACTTCGGTGGTCGAAGCGATCTCCGCCGAAGACATCGGCAAGCTGCCCGACGTCAGCATCGCCGAATCGATCTCGCGCCTGCCCGGCCTGGCCGCACAGCGCGTTGCCGGCCGTGCCCAGGTCATCAGCGTGCGCGGCCTGTCGCCAGACTTCGCCACCACCCTGCTCAACGGGCGTGAAGTGGTCAGTACCGGCGACAACCGCGGCGTCGAGTTCGATCAGTACCCGTCCGAGCTGGTCAACGGCGTGACCGTGTACAAGACCCCGGACGCCGCCCTGGTCGGCCAGGGCCTGTCGGGCACCATCGACATGCAGACCGCGCGCCCGCTCAGCTTCCCCGACCGCGTGATCGCGGTCAGCGGCCGCCTGCAGAAGAGTTCGCTGGGCGATGCGGCCAATGTCGACGAGTTCGGCAACCGCTTCAGTGCCAGCTACATCGACCAGTTCCTGGACAAGACCCTGGGCATCGCCATCGGCTACGCGCACAGCGACATGCCGATCCAGGAAAACCAGGTCGGCCTGTACGAGCCGTGGACCACCGAGCACACCGATGCGGGCAACCGCCCGGGCGTGGCGCCGGGCACCTACTTCTCCGACGGCATCAAGGCGCTGCGCCGCACCGGCAACAACAAGCGCGACGGTGTGATGGCCACGATCCAGTTCCGGCCGAACAACAGCTGGACCAGCACCTTCGATGCGTTCCACACCGAAGCCGAGCAGATCGACACCGCCAACCAGTTCGAGCTCAACCTCAGCAACTACAACGGCAACTACACCCCGGGCCTGCTGGTCAGCAACCCGCAGGTCAATGGCAACGGCTCGTTCACCGGCGGCACCGCCAGCGGCGTGTATCCGCTGGTGCGCGGCATGTACAACAAGCGCAAGGACAAGATCGATGCGTTTGGCTGGAACAACGAGTTCACCTTCGGCAGCGTCAAGCTGGTCGCCGACCTGAACTACTCCAAGGCCACCCGCGATGAGCTGAACCTGGAAAACAACCTGCAGCTGACGCCCATGCCGCAGCTGGATACCATCGGTGTGCAGTTCCGCCAGAACGGCTTCTCGCAGATCAGCCCGGGCCTGGACTATTCCAACCCGGATGCACTGTTCCTGACCAACACCATCTACGGCTCCGGCTACGGCAAGGTGCCCAAGGTGGAAGATCGCCTGAAGGGCGCCAAGCTGGCCGCCACCATCGCGCTGCCCGATGTGATGGCATCGTGGGCCCCGGATCTCGACATCGGCGTGAACTATGCCGACCGCCGCAAGGTGAAGACCCAGTCCGAAGGCAACATCCTGCTCGGCGCGCAGGGCGATGCCAACATCGCCAGCGATCTGCAGTACGACCCGGTCAATCTCGGCTTTGCTGGCCTGGGCACCATTCCGGCCTGGAACGTCCCGGCCGCCGTGGCGCGCTACATGACCTTCAACCCGGTCGACAACCTGGACTACCTGATTCCGAAGTCGTGGACGGTGCAGGAAAAGATCACCACCGCGTGGGCACGCCTGAACATCAACACCGACATCGGCGTGGTGGGCGTGCGCGGCAACATCGGCGTGCAGATGCAGCACACCGACCAGAGCTCGGATTCGCGCTATTGGGACAGTTCGCAGCCGGCCGGCAGCAACGTCCAGCCGTACTCGAATGGCCGCACCTACAACGACTGGTTGCCGAGCTTGAACCTGGCCTTCATGTTCCCGCATGAGCAGACGCTGCGCTTCGCCGCGGCCAAGCAGGTCGCGCGCCCGCGCGTGGACCAGATGCGCGCCGGCCTGGAATTCGGTGTGGATACCGCGACCGGCAAGCCCGGCGGCAGCGGCGGCAACCCGCTGCTGGACCCGTGGCGCGCCACCGCGCTGGACCTGTCCTACGAAAAGTACTTCGGTGAGAAGGCCTACGTGGCCGCCGCGATCTTCTACAAGGACCTGAAGAGCTACGTGTACACCCAGTCGGTGGACAACTACGACTTCACCAACCTGCTCGGCGGTTACGTGCCGCCGCCGGGCATGGTGGTACCGGTGCTGCCGACCGGCACCTTCTCCACCCCGGAGAACGGCAAGGGCGGCACCCTGAAGGGCCTGGAACTGACCGCCTCGTTCCCGCTGGAGATGGTCACCGACAGCCTGCGCGGTTTTGGCGTGCAGGCCAGCGCGACCTTCAACAAGAGCGACATCCAGATCCTCGATCCGGAAAGCGCCTCCAGCGTGGGCAGCGATCCGATCAGCCTGCCCGGCCTGTCCAAGCGCGTGTACAACTTCACTGCGTACTACGAGCGCAGTGGTTTCGAGGCCCGCGTCAGCCAGCGCCGCCGTTCGGACTTCATTGGTGAGATCGGCAACTTCAACGGCAACCGCACCCTGCGCTACGTGGTGGGCGAGAACGTGACCGATGCGCAGATCAGCTACACCTTCCCCGATGGCGGCAGCCTGCAGGGACTGACCCTGCTGCTGCAGGGAAGCAACCTGACCAACGAGCCGTACCGCACCTACGCCGGCACCAAGGACCGTCCGCTGGAGTACATCGAGTGGGGCCGCACCTACGTGCTGGGCGTGAACTACAAGTTCTGACCACACGCACGGCTGGTAGCGCCGGGCCATGCCCGGCGACGCAGCACAGGGAGCTGGACCGGAAACCCGCTGCGCAGGCAGCGGGTTTTCTTTTGCGCACGTGCTGCACCCGGTAGGTCCACGCCATGCGTGGATGCCTTTCGCCGGAACTTCACCCACAAAAAAGGGACGGGGCGCTTCGGCCCCGTCCCCGCAAGTGCCGCCACCGGAGAAATCGGTCAGCTGCGTCGGACGCAGACCACTGCGCGCGGCGGCAGCCGTAGTTCATTGCCCTGCACCGTGCCCGCATCCGGGCCCGGCACGGCCACCTGCTGCCAGTCGCCGGCTGGCAGCGGATGGACCACCGCCTCGGCCGACAGGTTGAACGCCAGCAGGAGAGTTTCATCTGCAAGCATACGCTGGAACAGCAGCACCGGCTCGGCACTGTCCAGGAACCGGATATCGCCGTGCATCAGGGCCGGCTGGGTCCGGCGCCAGGCCAGGAAGGCCCGGAACGCGGCCAGCACCGAGTGCGGGTCGCGCGCCTGCACCGCCACCGCCGCCGCCCGGTGTTCGGCCGGAATCGGCAGCCACGGTTTGCCGGTGCTGAAGCCGGCCAGCGGTGCATCGGTCCACGGCAGCGGGGTGCGGCAGCCATCGCGGCCCTTGAAGTTCGGCCAGAAGGTGATGCCATACGGGTCCTGCAGCGCCTCGAACGGCACCTCGGCCTCGGCCAGGCCCAGCTCTTCACCCTGGTACAGACAGACCGAGCCACGCAGCGAGCACAGCATCGCCACCAGCATCCGCGCCAGTCGCGGGTCGGCAGGATGGCCGCCCCAGCGGCTCACCGCCCGCTCCACGTCATGGTTGGACACCGCCCAGCACGGCCAGCCTTCGGTCATCGCCGCTTCCAGGCGCGAGACCGTGTCGCGGATGTAGGCGACGCTGTAGTCGTTGACCAGCAGCTCGAAGCTGTAGCCCATGTGCAGGCGGCCATCCCGGGTGTACTCGGCGGTGGTCGCCAGCGAATCCTCCGAGGAGATCTCGCCCAGGCTCACCGCGCCCGGGTACCCATCCAGCAGCGCGCGCAGCCGCTCCAGGAACGGCAGGTTCTCCGGCTGGGTATTGTTGTAGTAGTGGTACTGGTAGGCGTACGGATTGTCCGCGCTGAAACCGCGGCCGACGCGCTTGTCGGCCGGTTTGGCCGGGTTGTCGCGCAGCTGGGCATCGTGGAAGCAGAAGTTGATCGCATCCAGGCGGAAGCCATCCACGCCGCGGTCCAGCCAGAAGCGCACATTGTCCAGGGTCGCCTGCTGCACCTCCGGGTGATGGAAGTTCAGGTCCGGCTGGTCCACCAGGAAGTTGTGCAGGTAGTACTGCTCGCGGCGCGGCTCCCACTGCCAGGCACCACCGCCAAACAGCGACAGCCAGTTGTTGGGCGGCGTGCCGTCCTCGCGCGGGTCGGCCCAGACGTACCAGTCCGCCTTGGGGTTGCTGCGGTCCTGCCGGCTCTCGCGGAACCAGGCGTGCTCGATCGACGTGTGGCTCAGCACCTGGTCGATCATCACCTTCAGGCCGAGGCCATGCGCCTTGGCCAGCAGGCGGTCGAAGTCGTCCAGGCTGCCGAAGAGCGGGTCGACATCGCGGTAATCGGCGATGTCATAGCCGAAGTCGGCCATCGGCGACCGGAAGAACGGCGAGATCCAGATCGCATCCACGCCCAGCGCGGCGATATGGTCCAGGCGCTGGATGATGCCCGGCAGGTCGCCTACTCCGTCGCCGTTGGCGTCGAGGAAACTGCGCGGGTAGATCTGGTAGATGACGGCTCCGCGCCACCATGGATAGTGCGACATCGACAGCCCCCCTCCGGGCATGCGGGACCCGCCGGAAGCGGGCTGAAAACCAACTCCAGCAAGCTTAGCGGGGCCCAACCGTGATGGCGCCGCCTGCATACGTATTCACGCCGGGCACCGTGGCCGGCACCATGCCGCAGACCGGGGGAACCGGTTTCCTCCCCAATTCACAGGCAGCCCCTATAATCAGGGATGAGCCTGAAAGCCTGATCGCATGACCATCACCGAAGACACCCGTCCCGCCCTGGGCCTGTCCCAGATCCAGTCGCTTGCCGCAGCCGACATGGCTGCCGTCGATGCCCTGATCCGCCGCCGGCTGTCCTCGGATGTGGTGCTGATCAACCAGATCGCCGACCACATCATTTCCGCCGGCGGCAAACGCCTGCGGCCGATGCTGGTGATGCTGGCCGGCCATGCCGTCGGCAGCGCAGGGCCCGAGCACCACCAGCTGGCGGCGATCATCGAGTTCATCCACACCTCCACGCTGCTGCACGATGACGTGGTGGACGAATCCAGCCTGCGCCGTGGCCGCAGCACCGCCAACGCCCTGTGGGGCAACGCGCCGAGCGTTCTGGTAGGTGATTTCCTGTACTCGCGCAGCTTCCAGCTGATGGTCGAGCTGGACCGGATGTCGGTGATGCAGATCCTGGCCGACACCACCAACCGCATCGCCGAAGGCGAAGTGCTGCAGCTGCTGCACGTCCACAACCCCGACACCGATGAAGCGGCCTACCTGCGCGTGATCGAGCGCAAGACCGCGGTGCTGTTCGCCGCCGGCACCCGCCTGGGCGCGCTGGCCAGCGGCGTGGACGAGGCCACCCAGCAGGCCCTGTACGACTACGGCATGCACCTGGGCTACGCCTTCCAGATCGCCGATGACGTGCTGGACTACTCGGCCAACGCCGACGAGCTCGGCAAGAACCTGGGCGACGACCTGGCCGAGGGCAAGGCGACGCTGCCGCTGATCCACGCCATGGCGCATTCGGATGAGGCCACCCGCCAGCGCCTGCGCGGGATCGTGCAGAACGGCGATGCTTCGGCGATGCCCGAAGTCCTGGCCGCGATCCGTGCAACCGGCGGCCTGGAGTACAGCCGGGCCCGCGCCGAGGAATACGCCGAAGCCGCCGAGCGCGCGCTTGATGGCCTGGGCGACAACGACGCTGTTGCGGCCCTGCGCGGCCTGGCCCGCTACGCGGTGCAGCGCTCGCATTGATGAAGGAGTGCCGCCCCCCCGGGGGGGCCGCCCCCCGGGGGGGGGGGGGGGCGCCGGGGGGGGGCGCGCCCGCAGGGGCGGGGGGCCCCCGGGGGGGGGGGGGGGC